>JBKJQC010000281.1:0-16036 GCA_046593995.1 Polyangiales bacterium | reverse complement strand
GGCAAGTCGTCAGTCGTCAGTCGTCACCACGCGTCGCGATGCGTGCGCGCCGCAAGGACGCTCCGCGACGAGACCGTGTTGAGAACGTGCGACATGGCCGGCTGCTCACTGACGACTGATGACTGATGACTCTCGAAATTCAGATCGCGTCGCGCCCACGCTCGCCGGTGCGGATTCGAACCGCTTCGTCGATGGGCGTCACGAAGATCTTCCCGTCGCCGATGCGCCCGGTCTTCGCCGACTTCTCGATCGCCTCGACGACGGGATGCACCATCTCGTCGGGGACGACGACCTCCACTTTGACCTTCGGGACGAAGTCCACCACGTACGCGGAGCCGCGGTAGACCTCTTTCTTCCCGCCGGTCCGGCCGAAGCCCTTCACTTCCGTGACGGTCATGCCCTGCACGCCGACCTCGGTGAGGGCATCTTTGACCTCGTCGAGCTTGAACGGCTTGATGATTGCTTCGACCTTCTTCATTCGCGCTCCTATCCCGACCTCGGGAACGCCTCACGGCGGGTGGACGCTGACCGTCCCAGGACTCGGTTGGTAATGAGCGAAGGTTTCGGGAAGGTTTCGTGCGCCGCAGTGCGGCGAAAAAATCGTCGGCGATTTCCGCGGTCGCGTGCGGTTTCGACGTGCTCGCGCGCGTTCTTGCGTTCCCGAGACGAACGGCCTTGAGAAGTGCTGGTCGACCGGCTACTTGGCGCGGGTCGATGCACGGTCTCCGTCACTTCGTGATCGCGTGCGCGCTCGGCGCGAACGTCCTCGCGATTGCGTCCTGCCGCAAGGCCAGCCGAGCGTGGCGCGCCGACGATCACGACGACGAGCAGACGTCGTCGCTCCAGGTCGCCGCCACGGGCGCACCCAACGCAGGCGGCAACGACGAAGCCCTCGTCGACGCCACCTGGCGCGGCGCCTGCGCGAGCTGCCACGGCATCGCAGGACGCGGCGACGGCCCGCAAGGCCCGATGGTGAAACCGCCCGACCTGACCAACGCGACGTTCCAGGACAACCGCAGCGACGAAGCCTTCACGCAGGCGATCCGCGCCGGCAAAGGCAAGATGCCCGCGTTCGCCTCGCTACCCCCGAACGTCCTCGCCGGCCTCGTGAAACGTGTTCGCTCGCTGCGCGCGCCCTGAAGCTCGGGTCACGGTCTACGGCTCACAGCCGACGGTCCGAGAGGAGCCCCCGGCACACAGCACCCTCGACTCTCGACCGTGAGCCGTAGACCGTAGACCCTCGACGACTCACAGCCGGAGCGCTTCAGAGGCAGGTCTTCATGCAGCCCTTGAAGTTGACGTCGCATGCGATCACGCACGCCGCGAGCGTGCCGCACGGCTCGACGCACGAGCGCCAGGTCTTCGTGCAGCCGTCGCTGCAGGGCTGCCACGTGGGGGTCGCGCTCATCGCGCTCTTCTCGCCGCTCTTCTCGCCGCTCTTCTCGGTCGGCTTCGCGCTCGGGGCGATCGAGGGCGGGGGCGCGTAGGGATTTTCGGGCGACGGGCTCGCCACGTTGCTCGCGCCCGTGGTCGGGGCGGCGACACCCGAGCCGACGCCGGACGTGACCGCGTCGTCGAGCACGCGCACGCGCTCCTTCGCGTACTGCACGCGCGAGCGCTCCTGGCCGCGGGTATAACGCGCCGTCCAGTCGCGCCAGCAGGTGCGCTTCGCGTCGAGCGGCGTGGTCGGATCGTCGTCGATCCGGTAGCAATGCTCGAAGCGCATGTCGCTCTCGACGATGTTCTTGATGCTCGGTCCGCACGCGGCGGCGAGCGACAGCGGGAGGGCGAACATCAGCGCGAGCGCTCGTCGCGGGCGGAGAGGCCCTCGCGGACCGAGATCCCGAAGGCTCTCCCGCGAACGTGAGCGTGCGTGCATGCGAGTCGCATCGTGGGGCGGTGGGACGGGTAGATGCAAGTCGAAGCGAGACGGATGCGAAACGCGTGCCCAGTTCGGCGAGACGCTTCGACGAGACGCAGCGGCGAGACGCTAGGGAGGAGCTCCGCGGTGCGCGCCCTCGCAGCGTGCCGCAGCGTCAGCCCCTCCGTCGCTCCTTCGCGACGGACGTGACGCTCGCCGGCCCCGTGGCGGCAGCCAGTCCGAGCCTCTTGATCATCTTCTGGAGGCCGAAACGCGAGACGCCGAGCGCGCGCGCCGCGTGCGTCTGGTTGCCGGACGCACGTCTCAGGGCATCGTGCACGAGCCGCCGTTCGAGCGCGTCCAGCTGGTCGCGAAGCGTGAGGGGTCCTTCGCCCCCGCGGCCCGCGCCCCGCGGGGTGAGGATTTCAGGCGACAGGTGCTCGACGTCCAGGACCTCGTCGCAGAGGACGAGCGCCCTCCGGAGCTCGTTCTCGAGCTGCCGCACGTTCCCGGGCCAGGGCGCTGTGGCGAGCACTGCGAGCGCGTTCTTGGTGACGCGGATCTTCCGTGTGTCGGACCAGCGTCGGACGAAGTGCTCGATCAATCCGGGCAAGTCCTCGGTGCGATCGCGCAGCGGGGGCACGGTGATCGTGACGACCGCGAGCCGGTAATAGAGGTCCTCGCGGAAGCTGCCGTCTTTCACCATCGCCTCGAGGTCGCGATGGGTCGCGCCGACCACGCGGACGTCGACCTTGGTGGTCCGCTCGCCGCCGACCGGCCGGACCTCGCCGTCCTGCAGGACCCGGAGGAGCTTGGCCTGCATGGCGGCGCCCATCTCGCCGATTTCGTCGAGGAAGAGCGTGCCGCCGTGCGCCACCTCGAAGAGCCCGACGCGTGAACGATCGGCCCCGGTGAACGCGCCGCGCACATGGCCGAAGAGGGTCGACTCGAGGAGCGACTCGGGGATCGCGCCGCAGTTCTCCGCGACGAACGGACCCGAGCGACGACGTCCAGCCGCGGTGGCCGAAGCGCGCGCGTCGTGGATCGCGCGGGCGACGAGCTCCTTGCCGGTGCCGCTCTCGCCGACGACGAGGATCGGGATGCGCGAGTCCGATGCGTCCGCGACGCGGTCGACGAGCGCGAGCGTCTTTCGGATCGCCGCGCCGTCGCCGAGGATCGCCGGGTACGCGTGGCGGGTCCCGCGCACCGTCGGCTTCACTTCGGCGAGCTCGGCACGAACGACGTCGAGCGTGCCCTCCGTCTTCGCGAGGAGCTCTTCCATCCGTGCCTCCGCGCGCTCGGCGCGCCGAGCGTACCGCCGGAGTCGCAGAGCGTCGCGCGCGTCCGCGATGGCCGACGCCGCCTGCGTCGCGAGGAGACGCACCCACGCGATCTCACGCGGACCGAACGCGCCACGTCGGATGCGATCGTCGAGATACACGACCCCCAGCGCCTCGCCTCGCGCGACGAGCGGGACCGCGAGCACGCTCCGCAGACGGAGCGCGTGGATCGATGCGCTGAGCGAGTCGCCCTCCCGTGCGCCCGCCGCGTCGAAGGCGACGACGGGCTCGAGCGTTTCGAGCGCACGGTTCGCGAGCGTGCGCGAGAGCGCGAGCTGCTCGCCGCGCAGATCGTCGCGCGACAGACCGCGCGCGACGCGCGGCACGAGACGCGCTCCGTCGGGTGCGCGGAGGAGCAACAGGCCGCGCTCGACGCCGAGCCACAGGACGAGACCGTCGACGACCTGACGCAACAGATCCGAGAGCGACGTGCGATCGCGGAGACCGCGCGCGATGCCCGCGAGCACGTCGATCTGCGCCGGCGACACCGCGAGATCCTCACCGCGGCTCGACGCGCCGGCCTCGCGAGCGGCCGCGACCCAGGGCTGACCGGCGAAGCTCGCGCGGTGCGAGAGCGGCACGCCCTCCTCGAGCCGCGATACGGCACGATGCAGTCGGTCGGTGAGCGCGCGCGCCGCGTCGCCGCGCCCTTCGCGACGCGCGACCTCGATCGCCTGCGCGAGCACCGGCCCCACGACCGAGGGCGGCGCCTCGACGTCGGACGCGCGGACGACCTCGGCGAGGGTGTCGAGCGCGAGCTCCGTCCGCGCGAGCGCCGCGCGATACCACGTGAAGCGCGCGACCGGCTCGGCCTCGTCGAGGCCCTTCGGCGTCGCGACGGGCTCGCCCTCCGCGTCCGCCTGGACGAGCGCGCGGTACGCCGCGACGAGCACGGCGTCGGTCGCCGGCCCTTCGGCGAGGAGGCGCGCCGCGTCGGCGACGAGGGAACGCTCGGTGGCACCCGCGCCTCCGCTCGCGCCATTGCTCGAGAGCGAAGCCTCGACACGCGCGAACAGCGCATACGCCTGCGCGCGCGGATCGCCCTCTGCCCCGTCGTGGGCGAGGCGTGCGTCGGCGTCGGCCTCCGTGGTCGCGCCGAGCGCGAGGAGTGTCGCCGCGCGATTGAGGCGCGCGCGGGCGGCGTCGCGCGCTCGATCGAGACGGAGCATCGAGGTGATCGCAGCGCCGGCGGCGTCGAGCGCGTCCCCGAGGCGCCCCGCGTCGTGCGCCGCGGCGGCCGCGCTGGCACGGGCATTCGCCTCGAGGGGCAGCGCGCCGATCGCGAGCGCGAGATCCCCCGCGCGCACGAACGCTCCGTGCGCCGCGACCGCGTCTCCACGCGCGTGATGGAGCATGCCGCGCACGACCATGGCCCGGGCCGTGCGCTCGGCGTCGGTGGTGTCGGTCTCGTCGAGCACGCGAAGCCCCTCTTCGTGCGCGCCGCGCGTCCACGCGATCAGCGCCCGCACCTCGACGGAGGCCGCGTCGTCCCCGACGGCCGCGCACGCGCCCTCGACGTCGCCGCGATCGATGGCGATCCGCCCGCGGAGCGCGCCCGCCTCGGGAGTGCGCAGCGCCGCGAGCACGCGGAGCGCGCCCGCCGTGTCTCCTCCGAGCCGCAGGATCTCGGCGTGCGCGAGCGTGCCCGGGAGCCGCGCCTCGACGAGCGTCCGCGCGGCGTCGATCGCGCCGGCGCGCCGCAAGATCGTCACCGCAGCCAGCGCGGTCGTCTCGTCCAACGCGACCGTCGCGGCGGTGAGCGACGGCACCATCGCCGCCACCGTCGCGAGCGCATCGGGATCGCCCGGCGACATCGCGAGCCGCGCGAGCTGTGTCCGGAGCTCGTCGACGGTGTGCGGGACGTCGAAGGCACGCGCGCCGTGCGTGAGCCGATCGAGAAGCGCGAGCTCAGCCTGCGGGAGCGCGAGCTGCGGGAGCGCGAACGCGTCCGCGCGCGATCCGAGGACGAGCGCGAGGAACTTGCGCCGCGCGTCGCCGGATAGCGCGTCGAGCGGAGCACCGTCGGCCCGCGTGCCGTGGAGGCCGGCGATGGCGCGCATCAGGCCGCTCACCCACCGGCGGGCCGGTCCCTCGGGAGGCGCTCTGCCTGCGACGGCACCGCGCTCGAGCTCGTCACGCCGCGCCGCTACGTACGCAGCGTCGACGGGCGCTCCGCCGCGCCAACCGGCGAGCATCGCCGCGGAGGGGCGCTCGCCGGGACGCGTGGCCGAGGCCTGCCGCAGCTCGGGCGAGAGGGGCGTCTTCGCGCGCGCCGCGAGCGCTTCGAGCAGGCGACCGAGCGCGAACACGTCCGCCTCCGCACCGACGCGGAGAGCACCCTCGGCATCGGCGAAGATCTCGGGGGGGAGCGCCGCGAGGTTGCCACCCACGAGCGGCTCTTCGAACGGCGCCGCGAGCCCGAAGTCCACGAGCGCCGCGCGCGTCGCATCGACGACGACGTTCTCCGCCTTCACGTCGCCGTGACGGAACCCGAGGAGATGGAGTCGCGCGAGGCTCGCCCCGACGTCACGCGCGACCCCAGAGGCCGCCGGTACGGGCGTCGCGTAGGGCAGGGGAACGCCGGGAGTCCACGCGAACACGAGGAACGGCATTCCGTCGTGCAGGCCGCCGTCGAGCGGAACCGAAGCCGAGCCGAGCGTGCGAACGAGCGCTTCGCGGACGAGACGACTCACGTCGCGATCGAGCTTCACGCCGACTGCGCGGCCGCCGAGCACACCGCGGAGGACGACGCCGGCCGCGCCCCGTCCGACCTCGACCAGCTCGCCGACCTCGCCGCCGTGCGGCAGTGCCAACGAGGTAGGCGGACTCACAGGAGCATCTTATAACGCTGCACCACCACCCACAAGCATGCCGCCAACTTCGTTGCTAGCGGCGCAGGATCAGCGCGACGGCCAGCGGCTTCACGCCGACGTGCTTCGCGACCGCCCGGCGCACGGCGAGGCGCGCGATCTCGCGGATCTCGTCGTCCGACGGCGACGCCACCGTCCAGGGGTGCTCGGTCAACGCACGCCGCACCTCGTCGCGCGCATCGGCGAGGACGCGCGGTCGCACCGACTCCTCGATCACCCCTCGTGTCGACACGACTGGATCTGCCACGGGGCGCCCGGCGGTGTCGACCACGACGGAGACCGCGACGACGCCGAGCTCGCCGAGGAGACGCCGCTCGCGGAGCACGGCGTCCGCGATCTCCTCGCCGGCCTTCACCGCGATGCGACCGGAGCGCCCGGTCCCCGCCTTGCGCACGCCGCTGCGATCGATGTCGCCGAGCTCGCCGTTCTCGAGGACGAGGACGTCCGCGACGCCGCAGGCGCGAGCGAGATCCGCGTGTCGCTCGAGGTGGTGTCGCGTGCCGTGCACCGGCACGAAGGCCTGCGGGTGCACGAGATCGATCATCTCGCGTTGCTCGTCGCGGTGCGCGTGGCCGCTCGCGTGGATCGTCACGTCGGCCGTGTGCAGGACGACGTCGCAGCCGCGGCGGTGGAAGTCACCGATCATCCGCGTGACCTCGATCTCGTTGCCGGGGATCGCGCGGCTCGACATGACGATGCGATCGCCCGCTTCGACGCGGAGCCGCGGATGATCGTCGAGCGCGAGACGGGCGAGGGCGGCGCGCGGCTCGGCCTGCGAGCCGGTCGCGATCACGAGGAGGTCACGGCGCGGCAAGAGCGCCGCGTCGTCGAGGGAGATGACGAGATCCGCCGGCAGCGCGAGGTAGCCGGTCTCCTGCGCGACGCGCACGTGCGTCTGCACGCTGCGACCGAGGAGCGCGACGCGACGACCAGAGCGCCGCGCGATCGACGCGATCGCGCGCAGACGGTGGACGTTCGAGGCGAAGAGCCCGACCACGACGCGCCCTGGTGCGCCCTCGATCGCGCGGAAGAGCGCGTCCGCCACGATCCGTTCGCTGCGACCGCTGCCGGGCGAGTCGACGTTGGTCGAGTCCGAGAGCAACAGCGACACCCCCTCGCGTCCGATGGCTGCGAGCCGCTCGCGATCGAACTGCTCGCCGTCGGTGGGATCGGGGTCGATCTTGAAGTCGCCGGTGTGGACGAGCGTGCCCTCGTCGGTGCGAATCGCGAGCGCGGTCGCGTCCGCGATGGAGTGGGTGACTCGGATCGGCTCGACCTCGAACGACCGGCCGAGGTGGTGGATCTCGAACGGCATCCGCGGCCGCGTCGCATGGAACGGCGGTGCGCGTCGCAGGGACGCGCCTTCGCCCTCGAGGTGCTCCTTCAGCCGCTCGCGGATCAACCCGAGCGCGTAGGGCGGCGCGTGCACCGGCACCTCGAGCTTGCGGAGCAGGAACGGGATCCCACCGATGTGATCCTCGTGCCCGTGCGTCACGAGGAGCGCCGCGACGCGATGCCGGTTGTCCGCGAGCCACGTGAAGTCGGGGTGGATGAGCTCGACGCCGTAGGGCGCGCTCGGGAACGTGACGCCGCAGTCGACGATGACGAGCGGGCCCTCGCCCGAGGTGCCGATCTCGATCGCCATGCAATTCATGCCGATCTCGCCGAGACCACCGAGCGGGAAAATCCGGAACGCCATCGCGGCGCGCACGATAGCCGGTCCCGGCTTGTCTCGCGCGCCTCCCGAGGTCAGGCTGTGCGGCTCGCATGCCCTTCCTTCGCCCCGCCGCACGTTCGACCGCGCTCGCCCCGCTGAGCGCGATCCTCTTCCTGCTCGGCTGCTCCGCGAGCTCCAACACGGATCCGACCGTGGCACCGGACTCGGGCAAGATCGACGGAGCGCCGCTCGCCGACACCGGCACCGGCGAGGGGGGCTTCAACGTGCAGGACGCGAGGGCAGCCGACGCAGCTCCCGAGCTGATCTCGACGGTTTACGCGAACACCGACGACACGCTCTACAAGCTCGACACGAAGACCAAGGCGGTCACGAAGATCGGCCCCTTCACCGGTCTGGGGAGCAAGGAGAACCTGACCGACATCGCCGTCGACGAGAAGGGTACGATCTGGGGCGTCACGCACGACAGCAGCTCGGCGACCGCGCCGGGAAGTCTCTACGAGCTGACGCTGCCGAGCAGCGACACCGGCGACGTGCCGGCCAGGAAGGTCCGCAGCCTACTCTCAGGTAGGATCTTCTACGCGCTCGGCATGGCGCCGAAGGGCGTCCTCGAGACCGGCGAAGGCTTGGTCGGCGGCGACGACGACGGCAATCTATGGTGGATCCCACGCGACGGGAGCAGCATGCCGGTTCGCCTCGGCGGCTTCGGCACCGTCGCGTCGGGCCAACCGGGCGGCGGGACGAACGGGCAGGTGTGGCAACTCTCGGGCGACATCGTCTTCTTCTCCAACGCGGGCACGCCCGTCGGCCTCGCGACCGTGCGGCCGTGCGACGCCGACAACGTGCGCAACTGCAAGACCGCGAGTGACGTCGTCGTCGAGATCGACATGACTGCGCTTGCAGCGAAGGCGTCGGCGTCGCTCCTCCGCAAGCGCTTCCTCGACCAAGCCACCGGCTTCGGTCGGCTCTACGGCGTCGGCGCGTGGGACCAGGAGCTGTTCGCCTTCTCCCGCGGCAGCGCCTCGCTACCGGCGAGCCTCGTCTCGGTCTCGCTCACGACCGGCGTCGGCACCAAGATCGCCGACTTCGCCGAGATCACGAATGGCTGGTCGGGTGCCGGCGTGTCGACGTCGGCGAAGATCTCCATCCCCAAGTGAGCCTCGACTCGCAGCGCGCGCAGGGCTAATTCCCGGCCGAAAATGACGCCGAACGGAACCGGCACGACCGAGCTCGACGTGTCGTTCGCCGACATCGAAGCCGCGCGCGCGCGGATCAAGGACGCGGTCTACACGTCCCCCTTCGCCTACACCGAGACGCTCAGCCAGCGCGTCGGCGCGAAGGTGTGGCTCAAGCTCGAGAACCTGCAGATGACCGGCGCGTTCAAGGAGCGCGGCGCGGCGAACAAGCTCCTCTCGCTCACGGCCGACGAGCGGAAGCGCGGCGTCATCACCGCGAGCGCGGGGAACCACGCGCAGGGTGTCGCGTATCACGCGCAGCGTCTCGGGATCGACGCCGTGATCGTGATGCCCGAGGGCACGCCCCTCATCAAGGTCTCGTCCACGCGCGGGTTCGGGGCGAAGGTCCTGCTCCACGGCGCGAACTACGACGAGGCGAAGGACCGCGCCACGACGCTCGCGAACGAGCAAGAGCGCGTCTACGTGCACCCGTTCGACGATCCGCACGTCATCGCCGGGCAGGGGACCATCGGCCTGGAGATGCTCGAGCAGAACCCCTACATCGAGGCGGTGATCGTCCCCATCGGCGGCGGCGGCCTCATCGCGGGCGTCGCCTGCGCCATCAAAGAGGTCAACCCGAAGACCAAGGTCTACGGGGTCGAGGCGCGCACCATCGCCGCGATGCGTGCGGCGCTCGACGCGCAGCGCGTCGTCACCCTGCCGTCCGGGCGGACGATCGCCGACGGGATCGCGGTCCGCGCCGTCGGCGAGCGCAACCTCCGCCTCGTGCAGCGCTACGTCGACGACGTCGTGACGGTCGACGAGGAGGAGATCGCCGAGGCGATCCTGCTCCTCCTCGAGCGCGAGAAGACGGTGGCCGAAGGCGCGGGGGCGGCGCCGCTCGCCGCAGCGCTCGCGGGCATGCTGCCGATCAAGACGAAGAAGGTCGGCATCCTCATCAGCGGCGGCAACATCGACGTCACGCTGGTCTCCCGTATCATCGTGCGCGGCCTCATCAAGAGCGGACGCATGATGCGGGTGGATTTGATCCTCCCGGACGTCACCGGAGCGCTCGCGGGCCTCACCCACGTGGTCGCCGAGCACAAAGGCAACATCATCCAGATCCTGCACGACCGCGCGTCGCTCAAGGGGAACCTCGGCGAGGCGATCGTCGAGCTCACGCTCGAGACGCGCGGGTTCGATCACATCGGCGAGATCCAGCAAGCGCTGAAGGCGGGCGGTTACCGCATCCTCGGCGAGTCCCCGACTACGGAAAACGGAGGTCTCTCGTGAGCGGTCCGGCGTCGCGACGCGGCAGCAGCAAGACGGCGATCGATCCGCGCGTGAGCCTCGCGCACATGCTCGACAAGAAGAAGGTCCTCCTCTGCGTCGGCTGCGGCGGCGTGGGCAAGACCACGACCGCGGCGGCCTTGGCGCTCGCGGCCGCACGCGCCGGCAAGCGGGTGATCTGCTTGACCATCGATCCCGCGAAGCGGCTCGCGAACAGCCTCGGCCTCGAGCGGATGACCGACGAAGAGGTCACCATCTCGAACGAGATCTTCGCCAAGGCCGGCGTGGAGGTGAAGGGCTCGCTCACCGTGATGATGCTCGACACGAAGCGAACCTTCGACGACATCGTGAACAAGCACGCGTCGTCGCCGAAGGCGCGTGACGCGATCCTGCAGAACAAGATCTACCAGTACGTCTCCACGTCTCTCGCGGGCACGCAGGAGTACATGGCGATGGAGAAGCTGCAGTCTCTCCGCGACGCCGCGCAGTACGATCTGATCGTGCTCGACACGCCGCCGACGGCCAACGCGCTCGACTTCCTCGACGCGCCCGAGCGCATGATCGAGGCGATCGACTCGCCCGCGATGCGGTGGTTCGTGCAGTCCTTCGCCGGCGGCAAGGGCGCGGGGAAGGTGACGCTCGGGCTCCTCGGCAAGGAGTCGCAGCTCGTGCTCAAGGCCATCGGCAAGATCACCGGCGGCGCGTTCCTCGACCAGCTCGCCGGGTTCATCGCCGCGATCAACGATCTCTTCGGCGGCTTCACCGAGCGAGCGAAGCGCGTGTCGGAGGCGCTCCGCGGTCCCGACGTGGCGTTCGTCCTCGTGTCCTCTCCCGAGCCGATGGCGATCGACGAGATCAATTTCTTCGCCGACCGGCTGCGTCAGTTCGCCATGCCGCGTGACGTGTTCGTGATGAACCGGGTCCACCTCCCGCCGACCGACAGCTCCCCCGAGGCGCTCGCGGACGCCCTCGCCGCGGACGGTCTACCGCGCGAGCTCGCCCCGCAGGTCGCCCGCGCACAGGAGGAATCGCGGATTCTCGCGGAGCGAGACGCGCGCCACCTCGAGCTCCTGAAGGTCGACGAGGGTGGGAAACCGGCGCCGGTCGTGCGCGTCCCTGCGTTCGAGCGTGACGTCCACGACGTCTCGGCGCTGGCCCACGTCGGCGAGGCGCTGGTCGGTCTCCCGGCCTGATCGTCCCCTCCCCGGATCCCGAGCCGCCGGACGATTGCTAGCGAACCACGGCAGAGTCGGCCATTCTTGCGGCATGGCTTCCCTGCGCTTCGTTCGCCTCCTCTCCCCTCCGTTGCTGGTCCTCTTCGGCGCGTGCACGGGCGCGACGGCGACGGGCTTCGATACGAACACCGGGATCGGCCTCGGCAAGCCGTGCGACACGCAGAACATCTGTCGCTCCGGACTCGACTGCTCGCCGGCCGGAAAATGCGAGGCCGCGGGCACCACCAAGGAGGGTGATCCGTGCAGCATCGGCGCGGAGTGCGTGACGGGGATCTGCGGACCGGCGTCGCCGACCGGCGCCGCGAAGTGCATGGCCGCGACCGGAGGCGTCGAGGGCGCGGGCTGCGCGGGCGACGCGGATTGCAGCAAAGGGCTCCGCTGCGGGTTCGACGGCACCGGCTTCTTCCCGCGCTGCGTCAAGGAGGGCGCGGGTGACCTCACCGACAGCTGCACGAAGTCGAGCGAGTGTCTGCAGGGCCTGGTCTGCACGGCGAACCGCTGCATGGCCGCCATCGTGCCGAGCGAGATCGCGGTGAAGGGGATCCCTCCCTTCATCCCCGGACCGAGCGTGTGGACAGGCGCGAAGTGCGACGAGCCCGTGAAGGGGGACGTGAGCGCGCTCTTCAAGATTCCGCGGGCCGGCGATGCCGTGCACGACGACTTCTATCGCCTGCCGTTCCCCAACGACGGCGCCCGCAACAAGGCGACGAAGAAGGTCTCGTTCGCGAGCCACCCGCACGACGCGAACGCCCCGATGGGCTTCGACGCGGTGAAGCTGTATCTCGATGCGCTCGAGGATCAGCCGTTCGGCAACTACCCGACGGTCTACTTCAGGTTCGACGGCGACTTCGACTTCGGCTCCGTCAGCGTCAACGGCGACAACCCGCAGACGCGCATCGTCGATCTCACGCCGGGTCCGAATTTCGGGCAGCGCCTCGGGATCAACGTCTTCGTGACGAACGGCCGAAACCGCTACATCTGCCCGTACTACGTCGCGGTACGACCGCCGCGGGCCGCTCCGTTCAAGCCGGGGGGCACGTACGGCGTCATCATGAAGAAGGGCGTGAAGTCGTGCCCGACCCGCGAGAAGGACGGATCGTGCAGCGGCAGCACCGAGGTGAAGCCGAGCGGGGACTTCACGGCCATGCTCGCATCGAGCGCGCCCTCCGACGCGGCGCTGAAGGACGCGTACGAGTCCTACCAGCCGCTCCGCGACTGGGTGGCGAAGGAGATGCTGTCGGCGACCGATCTCCTGAACGCGACCGTGTTCACGGTCGGTGATCCCGGGGCAGTGGCCGCGCGTCTGCGCACGTCGGTTCGGGCGACGACCGCGCCCAAGGCCGACACGTGGGTGAAGTGCAACGGCACCAACGCGTCACCGTGCGCGCAGGCCGACGTCGCCGAGAAGCGCGCGTGCGGCGCGCCCGACGCCGACTTCGACGAGTACCACGCGGTGCTCGACATGCCGGTGTTCCAGCAGGGTGCTTCGCCGTATCTCTCGAGCAAGGACGGCGGCGGGATCCCGTCGACGGGCGGGCCGGCGGAGCCGATCTCCCCCGCGCGCACCGAGAAGGTCTGCGCGGCGATCACCATTCCCAAGGGGACGGCGCCCACCGGCGGGTTCCCCCTCGCGATCTACGCGCACGGCACCGGCGGCTCCTTCCGCAGCCACGCGATCGACGGCTCCGCGAAGGCGCTGAGCAAGGTCGATCTCGGGGGCGGCACGACCGTGCAGTTCGCGGTGCTCGGCATCGATCAGGTGCAGCACGGCCCGCGCCGCGGCTCCTCGAAAATGCATCCGAACGATCTGTTCTTCAACTTCGCGAACCCGCAGGCCGCACGCTTCAACGCGCAGCAGGGCGCGGCCGATCAGCACTCGCTCGTGCGCCTCGCCGAGTCGCTCTCGATCACGGACGGCACCGCGACGATCGCGATCGACGGCACGAAGGTGGTGTTCTGGGGGCACTCCCAGGGCGCGACCGAGGGCGCGATCTTCCTCCCGTACGAGCCGTCGGTGAAGGGCGCGGTGCTCTCGGGTCAGGGCGCCGGTCTGATGGAGGCGCTCGTCACGAAGACCAACCCGGTCAACATCAAGGACGCGATGTGGATCGCGCTGAGCGAGGGGGGCCCGAAGGCCGTCGACCTGTGGCACCCGGTCCTCTCGCTCCTCCAGTCGTGGGCCGATCCGGCCGATCCGTTGAACTACGCGGCGATGGACGTGCGGATGCCCGGTGCAACGCCGGCGACGTTCGTCCCGCGCCATCTCTTCCAGCCGTTCGGCAAGGACGACACGTACACGCCGTGGGACGTGCAGGCGAACTTCGCGCTCGCTGCCGGTCTCGCCTTCGTCGGGCCCGAAGTCGATGCGCGGGACGTCTTCAAGGGGTCGTCGAAGCCTCTCGTCGAGGGGAACATCGTCTCCGGCACCGTGAAGACGACGGCGGCGTTCCGCCAGTACGCGCCGGTCACCGGCCGCGACGGCCACTTCGTCGCGTTCGACGTCGATCAGGCGAAGGGCGACGTCGCGAAGTTCCTCGCGCGCGTCGTGCGCGGTGAGGTGCCGAAGATCCCGGAGTGACGGTCGACGGGCCGTCTCACCTTCACTGAGCGGGCTCACTGATAGGGATCGTCGAAGATCGCCTTCGGGGGAGGCGCCGCGGTCGGTTTCGGCGGGGGAGGCGCCACCGTCGGCTTGGGCGCGGTCGCGGGAGACGGGGGCGCTGCGACCGACGCGGGCGCTGCGACCGACGGGGACGCGCTCGCCGAAACCGACGCGAGCGGCGCGCTCGAGGCTGACGGCATCGCGGATGCACTCTCGACCACGGCAGCGCTCGCAGAGGGCGGTGTCGCGATCGGAGCGACGCTCGGAGTCGGTACTGAGACCGGCGCTTCGGTCGCCGACGCGGGTACGCCGGTGGCGGGTGTCGTGGCCACGGGGCTCTTGCGCGTGAGCATGTAGACCGCGCCGGCCATGGCGAGCACGAGGGCGCCGAAGATCAAGGCGCGCGGCAGACCCGAGCGGTTCATCGGCAGCGTGGCGACGGCGGACACGCGCGGAGCGTCGTCGAGCGCATCGTCGTTCGCGGGGGACTTGTCGACGAGCTTCTCGATTGCGCTCGAAGAGGGCCCGCGCGAAGAGGCCGCCTTGTCGACCGACTTCGTTGCGTCTCTGTCTCTACGCACGTTCGCGGGGAGTGCTCCGCCGCTCGCCTCCGGGCGCGTGCTCTTGCCCGCGCCCGCGGGCTTGCTGACGACCGCCTTCGGTCCGGCGCCGCCCGCGATCACGCGCAGCTTCGCGTCGGGGCGTCTCTTCTTACCCTTGGCCATGTGTCGCGATCGTCTCGTGGGGGTGGCTCAGACGACCACGATACCGCGATTGATCCGTTCCGCGGACGAATGCGCATCGATCATCGCCCAGATCCAGGTGATCAGGCCCGTGATGAAACCGACGCCGATGAACATCAACGGGAAGTTCACGAAGATCGACACGAGCAGGAACGCGAGCCCCTTGCCGACCTGACCGTTGTAGATCTGCCCGGCGCCCGGGAGGAAGAACGATAGCAGCGTCGCGATCCCCGCATCCTTCCGGCGGACGTAGGGGGCCATGCCGTAGGGCACGGGCGCGTACCCCTGCGCGTACGGCGAATGGATCTGGTTCTGGATGACGACCTGGATCGGCTGCGGATACGACGGGTAGTGGCTCGGCTGCGGACCCTGCGGGTACGGGGCCGGCATCGTCATCATGGAGCCATGCGCCGGTCCGTGATGAGGCGCGCCCTGCGGCGGCCCGTACCCCGGCGGCTGCACCTGCATGTTCGTGAGCGGCTGCGGCGCGGGATACGACGGCAGCTGCGCGAGCGGCGCGTAGCCATGCGCCGCCGGCGGTGGATGCGACGGCGGTTGGTTGACGGGCTGGGAGACCGGCGCCGAGAACGCCGGGCGCTCCGTGGTCGCCGCCCGCGGGCTCTGCGCGGCCACGTCGATCGAGCCGCACGCGGGGCAGGGGACGTGCGTCGACCCGTGTGCAGTGAACGTCCCCTGACAGCGACGGCAGGTGAGCTGCATCACCGCGGCCTCGACTCGCTCGTCGTCGCGGACGAGATCTCCGTTGCGTGGGCGGTGAGCACGCGCGGCCTGTCGAGCTCGGGGATCCGGTAGAGGAGGTTCCCTCCGTCGTCGGACTCGACCGTCGCGTGGCCGGACCGCACCATCGCGTCGATCGCGATCTGACATTCGCGGAGCGAGCACCCCGTCTCCTGCGCGAGCGACACGACCCGCACCTGTCCGCGCTCGCGCGCGGCGACGCGGAGGATCGCCTGCTCGAGGTGGTGGCTCGCGACGCCGAGGCCCGCGCGCGCGCCGACGTAGAGCGAGACGAACGCGATGAGCACGAGGGGCACGGCGCCGACGAAGGCCGCGACGACGCTCGTGCCCCACGCGATGCTCGCGAGCAACAGGATCGTGAGAGCGCTCGCCGACGCGCCGATGCCGTACGCGAGCACGCGCGCAGGACCGCGACGCGCGACGGCCTCCATCGTCCGGTGCGCCGCGTCGGCGCGCATCATCTCGACCACGCCCGGGCGCGCCGGC
>JBKJQC010000250.1:0-16675 GCA_046593995.1 Polyangiales bacterium | reverse complement strand
GATCTCTTCCTTCGGGGTCTTCTCGAAGTAGCCGGCCTCGCACCAGCGCGCGTGGATTCTGGCCTTGCCCGCTTCGGCCGCTTCGATCGCGGCGACCACCTCGTCGCGGCGCGCTGGGAGTTGCTTCTTGCGGTTGTTGCGCCGCTTCTGCTCTTCCCACGAGAGCGTGCCGCTCTCTTCGCGTGACGCGGGCTTCGACTCCTTCTCTTTCTTGGCGCGGAGCACGACGGTGTCGGCGTCGAGGTGATCGTCGCCGCAGCGCGTGAGGTACTCCTCGTAGCTGCCGGGGAAGTCGCGGAAGCCCTGCGGCGTGACCTCGAGGATGCGCGTGGCGAGCGCTGAGACGAACGCGCGATCGTGGGACACGAGGAGGATCGTCCCCTCGAACGCCTTGAGGGCCTCGATCAGCGCATCGATCGACTCGAGGTCGAGGTGGTTCGTCGGCTCGTCGAGCACGAGGACGTTCGGCTTCTCGACCATCAGCTTGCAGAACACCAGCCGCGCGGCCTCCCCCCCGGAGAGCGCCGAGACCTTCTTCTGGACGTCCTCGCCGGAGAACAGCACCCGCCCGAGCTGCCCGCGCACGAAGCTCGTCCCCTCCTTCGGCACCACGTCCCAGATCACGTCGATCGGCGTGCGATCCGGGTCCTCGAGCACCTCGTGATGATCCTGCGGGAAGTACCCGACGCGCGCCTCGTGCCCCCACGAGACCTTGCCGGCGTCCGCGTCGAGCCGACCGACCGCGATCTTCAGGAGCGTGGATTTCCCGAGGCCATTCGGCCCGATGATCGCGACGCGCTCTCCGCGACGGACCGCGAGCGACACCGAGACGAGGACCTTCTTCGGTCCGAAGGCCTTGTCGATGCCCTCGACGGTGAGGACCTCCTTGCCGCTCGGGCGCTCGGGCTCGAACTTGAACTTCGGCGCGCGTCGCGACGAGGACGCGAGCTCGTCGACCTCGATCTTCTCGAGCTGCTTGAGCTTGCTCTGCGCCTGGCGCGCCTTGGTCGCCTTGGCGCCGAAGCGCTCGATCCACGCGCGCTTCTCCGCGATCGTCGCCTCTGCGCGCGCGATCTCCGCCTCCTTCCGCTCGCGAATCGCGTCCTTGTCCGCGACGAAGGCGGAGTAGTTCCCGGTGTACGGGAGGATGGTGCCGTAGTCGACGTCGAGGATGTGCGTCGCGATGTTGTCGAGGAAGCGCTGGTCGTGGGAGATGACGAGCGCGCACCCCTGGTAGCCCGCAAGGAACTTCTCGAGCCAGCGGATCGAGAGGATGTCGAGGTGGTTCGTCGGCTCGTCGAGCATGAGCACGTCGGGGCCGCCGATGAGGACCTGTGCGAGCAGGACGCGGAGCTTGAAGCCGCCGGAGAGCGTGCCGAGCGGATGGCGGTGCAGCGGCACCGGGATGCCGAGGCCTTCGAGGATCCCGCTCGCGCGAGACTCGAGCGTGTAGCCGTCGTAGGCGCCGATGCGGTCTTCGAGCTCGGCGATGCGGGCGGCGTCCGGCGTCGGATCCGCGAGCAAGCGCGTCTGCTCGGCGAGCGCGCTCGTCACGATGACGTCGCCCGCCATCGCCACGGCGAGAATGGGATCCTCGTCGTTCATGAAGCGGTCCTGCCGGAGGACGCCGACGCGCGCGCTCTTCGGGATGACGACGTTCCCTTCACTGGCCGGCTCGTCGCCGCTCATGATCTCGAGGAACGTCGACTTGCCCGACCCGTTCGCGCCGACCACGCCGTAACGGGAGCCCGTGACGAGCTTGAGCGACACGTTCTCGAACAGCGTGCGGGCGCCGTACGATTTGCCGAGGTTCACGACGTCGATCACGGCGGGCTCCTCAGGGGGCGTAGCCGCGATCGCTCCGCGTGTCAGGCTCGCCTGTCGGGCGCGACGCGGATCGGCAGCTCGCTCGGACCGTGCACGTGAAAGGCCTCGCGCGGCTTCCACTCCGGCGTGACGAGCTCGAAGTCGCCGAGACGTGCGAGCAGATCCCCGAGCGCGACCTTCGCCTCGAGCCGCGTGAGGGGCGCGCCGACGCAGAAGTGGATGCCATGCCCGAACGCGACGTGCGGGTTGGGGGTGCGCCCGACGTCGAAGCGGTCGGGGTCGACGAAGTGTTTCGGGTCGCGGTTCGCAGCGCCGATCAACAGGAGCATCAGCTGCCCCTCGCCGATCACGTGGTCGTGGAGCGCAATCGAGCGACGCGGGATACGGAACATCGCCTGCACGGGGGAGCGGTAGCGGAGCACCTCTTCGATGGCAGTCGGGAGCAGGTCGCCCATGGACTTGGGCGACACGCGGAGTCGCGCGAGCTCGGCCGGGTGCTCGGCGAGGCAGACGACTGCGTTGGAGATCAGGTTGGTCGTCGTCTCGTGCCCGGCGAGCAACAGCAGCTCGAAGAAGCCGCGGATGTCGTCGTAGGTCAACGTCGCGCCGTCGACCTCGGCATGGAGCAGACGCGTCAGCAGATCGTCCTCTGGAGCCTCGCGACGGAGATCGAGGAGCGCCTTCAGGTAGTCGTCCATCTCGCCGCTCACGAGCCCGTACGCGCGCTCGGCGCGCGCGCCGGCATCTCCTCCGCCGAGGGTGTGGATCAGCCCGAGGATCACGTCGCTCCAGCGGCGGAACGTCGGCCAGTCCGTCGCCGGAGCGCCGAGGAGCTCGGCGATGACCATCAGCGGGAGCGGCAGCGAGTAGTCGCTCACGAGGTCGAACGTCTCGCGCGTGAGAGCCGCGTCGAGGAGCGTGCGCGACAGCTCGCGGACGCGCGGCTCGAGGCTGATCACGGCGCGGCCGGTGAACGCGCGCGTGATCAGCGCGCGGAGGTGGGTGTGGCGCGGCGGGTCCGAGAAGAGCAGCCACTTGCCGGGGCGTCCGGCCGAAGCCGCGGAGCTGAACGTCTCGGTGTCGGTCAGCGCGCGCTTCACGGTGTCGTGGTCGAAGACCATCCACGCGTTCACCGGCGGGAAGTGGAGGACCTTGGTCTCGCGCATCGCCGCGTAGACGACGTGCGGGTTGCGGAGCATCTCGGGCGTGAGCTGCATGTCTAGAACGGTGTTCTAACTATTGTCCCGTTCTAGGTCAACGTACTAGAGTGCGCTCGTGTCCGAGACCCGGCAGAAGATCCTCGACACGGCGCGAGCGTTGTTCAACGAGCAGGGCCTGCACCGCGTCGGCGTGCGGGACATCGCGCGCGCCCTCGAGATCAGCCCAGGGAACCTCGCGTATCACTTCGCCACGAAGGACGACCTCGTCTCCGCGCTCGTCTCGGAGCTGCACGCCGAGAACGCGAGGCACGCGTTCGGCGCCCTGCCGGCGGACTTCTCGCTCGTCACCCTCTACCAGACCGCGCTCACGGCCATGCGCGCGATGCTCGGGTACCGGTTCGTGCTCCTCGACTACGTGGACGCCGTCACCGCGTCGCCCGAGCTGCAGCGGCTCGAGAGCAAGCTCGCCCCCGGACGCCGCCGCCGGAACGACGAGATGATCGCGCGCCTCGTCGACGATGGCTTCCTGAAGGGGCGCTCTGTGAGAGCGCGCGGCGACGTCCTCTACGAGCAAGGGCGGATGATCTCGAGCGGGTGGCTCGCGGACGCGTTGCTCGCGGGCATGCGCGACGACCGCACGATCCTCCTCCACTACGCGAAGGTCGGCTGCGCCCTCCTCGAACCGTACTGCACGAAGAAGGGCGCGCGGCAGATGCGCGAGCTCCTCGCGGGCGAGCACGACGACGAGGCGATGCGCGCGTCGAAGGTCCGTCCTCCGGGCAAGTGATCGGGATAGTCTCCGAGCGACCACGCCGCCTGTCCACGATGAACCCCTCGAGCGCACAACGAAGCAGCCGGCGCGGGCCCACGCGTCCGCAGGATCCGCTCGTCGAGCTCGGGCGATGCCTGGCCGCGGCGGAGTACCGGTTCGTCACCACGACGCCTGCGACCCACGCGCGGGTGCTCGCGCGCTCTGGCGAAGCCGAGGCCGAGACGCTGCGAGACGTGTTCGGTTGGAACCGCTGGTTCCGCGAGGGAACGATCCCGCGCGGGTGGATCAACTTCCTCGACGAGGCCGGCGTCCTCGAGCGCGAAGGAGAGCGGCTCAAGAGCGGCGTGCGCTACGCGACGATCGACGGCCAGATCTTCGTCCACTCGGGGTATCCGACCACCACGGCCGACGCGGTCTTCTTCGGACCGGACACCTATCGCTTCGTCGATCTGCTCCGACGCTCGATGACGACCCACGCGCGTCGCATGGTCGAGATCGGGTGCGGCAGTGGCGCGCCGGCGATCGCGACGGCGCAGAGCGCGGATCGCGTCACCCTCGCCGACGTGAACCCGCGCGCGCTCCGCTACGCGACGATCAACGCAACGCTCGCCGGGCTCGAGGTCGAGGTCGTGAAGAGCGACGTGCTCGCCTCGATCGCAGGTCCGGTCGATCGCATCATCGCGAACCCACCGTACCTCGTCGACGACGAGCACCGGATCTATCGCGACGGCGGAGGTGACCTCGGGCTCGACCTCACGCTACGCATGGTCGACGAGTCGCTCGCGCGGCTCGAGGTCGGCGGCACCCTGTTCCTCTACACCGCGACGCCCATCATCGACGGCGACGACCCGTTGGCCAAGGCGCTCGTCCCGGTGCTGCGCGGCCGCACCGCACGCTACGCCGAGATGGATCCCGACGTCTTCGGCGAGGAGCTCGAGCGCCCTGCGTACGCGGCTGCCGATCGCATCGCGGTCGTCTCGCTGATCGTCACGCGCGAGTGAGCGCAGGCGACGAGGCACGCGGCGCTGCCGCCGGCGTGGTGGAACTGCCCGAGTGGCACCGGGATCACACGCTTTCCGAGGCGCGCGAGCAGGGCGTTCGTATGGACCGCGCTCGGAGTCCCCGTGACGATCGCGTCCCCGATCTCGACGACGTTGACGGCGAAGCGCAGCGCCTCGTCGTAGGGCACGTCGAGCACCGCGCGCAGGACGCCGCGCGCGACGAGCTCTGCGAGCGTGAGGATGGCGCTCGTCTCGAACGCCTGCCGGCACACCAGCGCGGTGCCATCGGCGAGGACCGTGAGCGCGGTGTCGAGGTGATAGAGGCGCGGATCCCGGAGCGGCAACGCGTACACCTCTGCGTCGAGGAACCGCGCGAGGCGCGTTCGCGCGGCCGCGGACGATCGCGGGCCGCAGCCGAGGAGCGCGCCGCCGCGTGGGAGCATCACTACGTCGCCGCCTTCGAGCGCGGCCTCCGACAGCTCGAGCTCGAAGCCGGTCCGCGCGAGAGCGATCGCGCGCGCCGCCTGCTCCTTGCGACGGACGTCGTGGAGCGGGCGCGCGAGGAGCGCGCGCGGTCGGCGCTCGCCTGGGTGAGCGACGAGGATCGCGTTGTCCTTGGTGAACACGGAGTCGAACGCGCCGTGCACGAAGGGGAGCGTGCACACCTGTGCGCCGAGCGCGCGCAGCGTCGCGACGAGACGCTCGTGCTCCGTGCGCGCGACGGCCAGCTCCGTCGCGCCGATGTTCATGTGCGGATTGATCGACCAGGCGACGCGGTAGCCACAGTCCTCGTCGTGCGGGTGCGCTTCGACCGCGCAGCGCATCGCGCTGACGATCCTCGTTCCTGGTTCGATTCTCGGCTCCACGGCCGTGTCTCGAAGCACCGACCGCGCCGGCGCGGTGCGTGCAGCCGTGCCCCACCATGTCCGTGTCCGTCGAAGGTTTCTCGTGGTCGGGTCGCGCCTCCAAGACGCACGAGCCTGCATCCCTGCACCGCGCGTTGTCCGCGTTCAACGAGCGGCGGTTGAAGCCGACGTTCCCCGACGACGCCTGCACGCCCCAACGTTTTGAATCCGACATGGACGAGGAGCTCGCGATGCGTGCGCGCGAGGTTGCCTTCGTCGAAGAGGAACGAAGCGCGATCGCAGGGCTCGCGGCGGCCGCGTCGACGGATCCCGCGGCGTTCGTCACGTGGTTCGAGGGGCTGAAGGGGACCGGCCCCGGCGAGAACGACGCGCTCTTTCCCTGGCTCGCCGAGGAAGCGACCTTCGAGGAGGTGCGCTGGTTCCTCGAGCAAGAGGTCGCCGGCGAGGCAGGGTTCGACGATCTCGTGGCGCTGACGCAGGTGAAGTTCGACGGCCGCGCGAAGATCGAGATGGGGAACAACTACTGGGACGAGCTCGGCCGCGGGAAGCTCGCCGGGATGCACGGCCCGTTGCTCGGTCGACTCTCGCGCACGCTCTCGCTCCGACCCGATCGCGACCGCGTGGTGTGGGAGGCGCTGGCGGTCGGAAACCTGATGGTCGCCCTCGCGACGAACCGTCGCTACGCATACCACTCGGTCGGGGCCCTCGGCGCCATCGAGCTGACGGCGCCGTGGCGCGCCGCGCACGTGAACGCTGCGTTGAAGCGCGTCGGCGTCGCGGGGGAGGACCGTCGCTACTACGCGCTGCACGCGACGCTCGACGTGAAGCATGCACGCGCCTGGATGGACGAGGTGCTCGGCCCGATCGTCGCGGAAGAGCCGCGTGCCGCGCGCGCGATCGCCGAGGGCGCGCTGATGCGCCTGAACGCAGGAGCGAGATCGTTCGTCCGTTACCGCCGCGAGCTCGGTCGGCCGCGTCCGTAGTCGTGATGAGCATCCTCTGATACCGTCGCGGTGACCTACCGAGGGAACATGAAGCCAGTCTGGAAGAAGGCGTTGCTCGGCTTCGTCGCGTTCGTAGGCATCGGCGCGTGCGTCGCAGGGGGATGGGCCTGCGTGCAGATCCGCGCCTTCGACGCGAGCATGGACAAGGTCTACGAGGTGCCACTCACGCCGGTCACGCTCTCGACCGAGCCTGCCGTGCTCGCACGCGGCAAGCACGTCGCGGGCGCGATCGCGGCCTGCACCGCCAGCGACTGTCACGGCACCGATCTCGCCGGAGGCAAGATGATGGACGTCGGTCCCGTGATGACCGTCGCCGCACCGAACGTCACGGCCGCAGGCCTGGGCGCGGCGTACAACGACGCCGAGCTGTACCGGCTGCTTCGCCATGGCGTGAAGAAGGACGGCCGCTCGATACGGCTGATGTCGGTCCAGGAGTTCAACTGGCTCCCCGAGTCCGACGTGATCGCGGTGATCTCGTGGGTGCGCACGATGCCTCCGGTCGAGAAGAGCAACGCCGCGTTCGTGGTGAAGCCGCTCGGCAAGATCCTCGACCGCCGCGACGCGATCCCGATCGACGTCGCGCGGCGCATCGACCACGCGAAGATCGAGACCGCACCGCCTCCCTCGCCGACCACCGAATACGGGCAGTTCCTCGGCCGCCTGTGCAGCGGCTGTCACGGGCCGACCTTCGCCGGCGGGCCCATCCCGGGGGCTCCGCCGGAGCTCCCGAAGCCGCTCAACCTGACCCCGCACGAGACCGGGTTGAAGGGGTACACCTACGAAGACTTCTGGAAGGTGATCGACACCGGGGCGCGGCGCGACGGTCGCAAGCTCGACCCCTTCATGCCGTTCGAGAGCTTGCGCCAGATGGACGAGATCGAGCGGCGCGCGCTCTTCGCGTTCCTCTCGCAGCTGCCGCCGAAGGTCTACGGCGACCGCTGATCCGTCAGGCCTGAGCTCCGGTGAGAGCAGCCGCGAACGGGCGCCGCGAGACTAACGAAGCGCGTGCGTCACCGCTTGCACCGCTCCTCCGAGGAGCTTCAAGCGTGCTTCCTCGAGGCGCGGCTCCTTCAGCACGAACCGATGCACGACCTCGCCGTCGAAGATCGCGACGATGGTGGAGACCAGCACCTCGAACGAGTCGCCGAGGCTGTCGGCGAGCTCCGGCAGGAGCTGCCGCGCGAGATCTGCGATGTCTGCATGGTAGCGACGCGCGACGGGCTCGAGCCCCTTCTGCAAGTTGTCGTTCGTGCGCGCCGCCATCGCGAGCTCGTACCAGGCCTGGTTCAGGCGCGAGCGGCACGTGTCGCGCACCAGCTTCATCGCGCCGGCGACGTCGTTGTCGCCGCGGGGGAGCGCGAGGAATTTCTTGCGGTAGCGCGCGAGGAGCTGCGCTCCGACGTCCTCTCCGACGGCGACCATCAAGGCTTCGCGCGTGGGGAAGTGCCGAAAGAGCGCGCCTTGCGACACCTCTGCCTTCGCGCAGATCCGCTGCACGCTCGACTCCGCGTAGCCGAGCTCGATGAGCGTGTCGCTGGCGGCGTCGAGGAGCTTGCGGATGGTCCCCTCGCGGCGCTCCTGCTGCGTGCGTCGAACGGCCTCCGTCATCAGGCCGCTCGGGCGCGCGCCGGCTCGACCACTGCGGGCGCTCTTCGCGATGTGAGCGGCGTGCCGATGACGGGGAGGAACTGGCCGAAGCCGAGCTCGCGTCCGAGCTCCTTCTTGATCGCGCCGTCGAACGCCTCGCGGCCGTTGACGAACACGGAGCGCACCGTGCCGTCGCTGCGGTTCACCATGCGCATCAGATCGCCGAAGCCCTCCATGTTGGCCTCGTGGTAGACGTCGAGCCGCGCGTCGAGCGCCTCCGGATCGACGACGACGAGATCCGCACGGTCGCCGACGCGCAGGTGTCCGGCGTCGATGCCGAGCCAGTCCGCGATCTCGCCGGTGAGGCGCCACACGGCCTTCTCGATCGGCATCAGCGGCCGCCCCGCGAGCGCCTCGTCGCGGACGAAGCGCAGGGTGCGAAGCGGGAAGCTGTAGAACGCCATGTTGCGGATGTGCGCGCCGGAGTCGGCGAAGCCGATCAGGGCGGCGGGCTCGCGGATCAGATTGCGCACCTCCTTCGGGCGGTGGTTCGCGATCGTCGTGCGCCAGCGGAGCTTCTTTCCGTGCTCGACGACGAGATCGAGGAATGCGTCGACGGCGTGGATCCCGCGCGCGGCCGCGACGTCGCCGAACGAACGTCCGACGACGCTCGCATCGGGGCAGGCGACGATGAATGCGTCGTGGAAGTCGCGCTGCCAGACCCGCGGGCTCCACTTCTTGTCGTAGTCGCGGCGGAAGCTGCGGCGGTACTTCTCGTCCTTCATGAGCGCGTTTCTCTCGACCTCGTCCGCGAGGTGGAGCGCGGCCTGGCCGGCGCCGAACTCCTCGAAGACGACGAGATCGATCCCATCGGCGTAGACCTCGAACGGCACCGGCAATGCTTGCCAGCGCATGTCGCCCTTGAGGATCTTGTTCACGAAGCGCGTGGCGCGGCCGATGAGGTGATGGAGCCCGGGCGACGACTTCGCGTCGGCGAGCGTGATCAGCGTGGTCTTCAGCGGCTTGCGGAAGAGCCCCACGCTCTCCGCCATGAACAGGAGCGCGTTCACCTTGGTGACGAGGCTCGGCGCCGACTGCAGGATGCAGCCGCGCCGGCGGAGGATCGCGTGCAGCCGGCGGTACTCGCCCCAGGTCGCGTACGTAGAAGGGAGCTGCGCCGATCGGAAGCGATCGCCGTCGAGCTTGTCCCACGGGTTGGTCATCGTCGACATGCCGAGCAGGCCCTGATCGAGCGCCTCCTCGAGGTGGCGCTCCATCTCGGCGAGCTCGGGCTTGGTCGGCCGCGCGTCGGGATCGACGGCGCGCGCGAGGCCCATCACCCGCGTGCGCAGGTCGGAGTGGCCGAGGAAGGAGACGACGTTCGCCCCGAGCGGGTGCGCGCGGAGGAACGCGACATACTCCGCGGTCGACCGCCACGACTTCTTCTTCTTCAAGAGCGGCAGCACGTGCTCGCGCGGCACGGACTCGACGCGCGTGAAGAGGTCCGAGCAGTCCTCGGCGTCGGAGAGGATCGCGCTGATCGAGCAACTCCCGATCGCGACGGTCGTCACGCCGTGGCGCACCGACTCGGAGAGCGAGGGGGAGGCGATCACCTCGGCGTCATAGTGCGTGTGCAGGTCGACGAAGCCGGGCATGACCCAGCACCCCTTCGCGTCGACGACGCGCGAGCACCCCGCCTCGTCGAGCGGCTCGACGCTCGCGACCGCGACCCGTCCCGCCACGATGCCGAGGTTGCGCAGCACGCCGGGTGCGCCGGTGCCGTCGAAGTGGAGACCGTTCTTGATGATCGCCTCGAACGCCATGACTACAGTCGTAACATAGATAGCAACCACTCGCAATCTATGTCGACGGACACCTCGGTTTGCGCCGGATTCCTGCGTGTTTCCTGGCGGTGCCCACCCAGATGCTCACGACGGCAGCGGGCGTGCGGCGCTCGGACCTGCGCGCTGCCAGCCGACGCGTAACAGCCACGTTCGCGGCTCGGTCGAGAGCTCGCGGTGGACGAGTGACGAGAACGCGTCCGCTCCGCGCGGCGCCGCCTTGCCGAGCCGAGCAAGGTGCGACGCGTGGTTGCCGAGCACGTACTGAAGGGCATTGCGCACCTGGGTCGGTCCCGTCAGCGCGCGCTCGTGGAAGCGATCGGCGAAGCGAGGGCCGCGGACGCCCATCATGCGGTTCAAGCGACGCGCCATGCTCACGAGGAGAGCGCGGACACCGTTCGACATCGCACGTCGATCGTTCGCCTCCGCGAGAAAGTGCACGTGGTTCCCCTGCACGGAGAAGTGCGTGATGCGGAACTCGCGACGCCCTCGGACGAGCGTGAGCGCCTTTGCGATGTGCCCGAACGCCCTCTCGCTCCGGAGGTTCCACGTGTCGCGACGCACGCGCACGGTGACGTGATGCGGGTGACGCGGATCGACGGCAGGTCTGCGCGCGTGAGAGAGCCCCGCGCTCTTCTTCGGGGGCCGGCCCAGCCGCGGCTTCCTCACCTCGCGGAACAGAGGAATCTGCTGCGGACCGCGGGCCATGAAACATTATGGCGGATATCATTGTGGCGCACAAGAGGTTGCGGCGACACACCTCGGTATCGAGCGCGGACCGCTCGGGCCGAGGGACGACGTCGATGCGAAGCGCGCGACCTCACGAAGATACTTCTCCTGCACGTCGAGGAGCTCGGGGCCGCCGCTCGCTCCTCGACCGGGGTGGACGAACGTCGGCTTCAGCGCGCGGATCTCTGCCAGGCGCGCGAGCCACTCGTCGATCATCCCGAGCTCGAGCCACGCGTGGACCTCGTTGTCGACGAGATCGCCGACGAAGACGTGCTTGCCGCCGTCCCCGTCCCACTCGGCGACCACGTGCGCGCCGCTGCAGCCCGCGCCGAGGACGTGCAGGCGGAGGCGGACGTGGCCTCCCTCTTCCTCGATCGTGTGATCGCCGAAGACGTCGGGCGCGGGCGTGGTCGTCGGCCAGTCCGGCGCGTACCGCGCACCGAATGCCTTCGTTCGCGCCTCGAACACCTTCGGGATCAGCGCGCGCACCTGCGCCGAGGTGACGACGCGCACGCCGCGCTTCTGGAGCGTCTCGGTGCCGTTGAACTTGTCGGGGTTCGGGTGGAGGACGACGGCGAGCTCCACCTTCCGGCCGGTCGACCGCTCCGCCTCCTCGACCGCGCGCGTCGCCTGCGACGGGGTGAACTGCGTGTCGATCAAGACGAGAGCGCTCTTCCCTTCGATGAAGAAGCTGTTCGTCGCGAAGGTCCAGGGCGTCGAGACGTAGGTCCCGACGTGGTGATCCATCGCCGACGACGACGCCTGCGAGGGGGTCGACGGACGCGCGCTCCCACAGCCGGATGCACACGCGAGAGCGACGATCAGCGCGACAACGCGTGGGCGAACCATGCTCCGAGCGTACCGCGGCGTTGGCACGGAGCCGCTGCCGAGTGAAGCTTCACCCATGCCCGGCCATCGCCTCACGTCCCGCATCATCGACGACGAGGCGAGCCTGCGCGCGCTCCTCGGCGAGCCGACCGCGATCGTCTGCGCCAAGGTCAGCGACCGACTCAACGCCCTGACGCGACAGTTCATCGAGCGGTCGCCGTTCGTCTGCCTCGCGACCTCCGATCGCGAGGGGACGTGCGACGTGAGCCCGCGCGGCGATCCGGTCGGCTTCGTGCGCATCCTCGACGACCGCACGCTGTTGATCCCCGAGCGTCCCGGCAATCGTCTCGCGGACTCGCTGCGAAACATCATCGCCAATCCGCACGTCGGGGTGCTGTTCGTGATTCCGGGCGTCGGCGACTCGTTCCGCGTGAACGGCCGCGCGACGCTCACCAACGACCCTACGCTGCTCGGAGCGAGCGTGGTCGAGGGCAAGGCGCCGAAGCTCGGGATCCTCGTCGACATCGAGAACGCGTACACGCAGTGCTCGAAGGCGTTTCTGCGTTCGCACCTGTGGGATCCGACGCGCTTCGTCGACCGCGGGACGCTCCCGACCAACGGCGAGATCCACGCGCTCCTCTCGGCCGGTGAGGTCGATGCGCAGGCGTACGACGTCGCGCGCGCCGAGCGTTACGCGCGACGCGAAGGGTTCTACTGACCGCCGGCGTTGACCGGCGCGCGCCGCCTCGTGGACGCACGATGGAGAGGGCCGTGGTGGGGCGAGGTCGCGCCGACAGACAGAGCGTCGTCGGCATGCCACACTCGTGGGATGAGATTCCTGCTCACGCCGGAGGGTGGATCGCGACCGAGCGTCGTCGTCGAGACGCACGACCGAGTCGAGAGCGCAGCCGTCGCAGCGTTCCGTAAGGTGCTCTACGGCATCGGTTGTCCCAATGGCATCCTGTTCGACCAGCAACGCTGTGTCATCCTGCGCGACTCGTTCGCCAGCATGAATGAGGACTCGATCGTCGAAGACAGCGGTGCCCTAGCTACGGATGAAGTGCTCGCGCGCGTCGGTCGCGCCGGTACGCTCGACGAGCGCGTCGCTCGGTGGCTCGGCATCCTTTCGACCAGCTGGGATCATGCGCTTCCCGAGGAGCCGGCGGTCGCTGCGCCGTTCATCACAGACATCGTCCCGGCTGCATCTGGCTCGCTGGTGCACGCGATCGGCGGTGATGCTCGGTGAAGCATGTCTTCGTGGAGACGAATTTCCTGATCGAGGTCGCGCGGCCGAACCCGGGGCGCGACGCGCAACAGCTCCTCGCCCGTGCAACTTCGTCGGCGCCCGACGTTCGCCTCTACCTCCCGTGGGTCTCGGCCGCCGAAGCCAGGCGCACGATGGAACGGATTGTTCGCGAAGATCTCGGGTTCGATGAGCCGATGATGAAGTTCGGCGTGCGCGCCTTTCAGCAGGGCTCGATCACCGCCGCAGAAAAGCAAGTCCTCGATCGCGTCGCGGTCCAGGCGCGCCGAGCACGCAGTAGCGCGCTCACCTCGTTATCGCAGTCGCTGGATGCCGTCGTCCGCGTCACGGAAGTCATCGAGCCATCGCGTGCCGTCGTGCAGCGGACGCTCGGTTTGTATCCTGTCAAGGCGCTGCCGCCGTTCGACGAGATGGTGCTCGGAGCGGTGCTCACCCGCGCGGCGGAGCTCCATCACGCGGGCGCGTCCCCGCTCTTCTTCTGCAATCTCAACAAGAAAGATTTCGACTCCCAGAACCGTCCCGAGCTGGCCGCAGAGTATTCCGCGTGCGGGCTGACGTTCCTGGCGTCGTTCGTGATTCCCTGACTCGCGAGCTCCGCGAACAGCTCGGGACTGGCAAGTGGGATCCCCTCCGTACCTCTCCCGGCGCCGTCCGCCGGAGTCGCCGGCGCCGCCGGCGGTTCCAGGTCCCGACCGCGCTGCTCTCTCGGTGTTTATTGCGTGTCGTAACGTGGCACTTCCGTTGCTGTGCCACCGAGGATGAACGCTGCCGTGTCTCTCCCTTCTTCCACTCCCGAGTCGATCCTGCGCGCGAGCTTCGGCTTCGACGGCTTCCGCGAGGGTCAGCGTCCGGTGATCGACGCGCTCCTCCGCGGTGACAGCGCGCTCGCTGTCTTCCCCACCGGCGCGGGCAAGTCGCTCTGCTACCAGTTACCTGCGCTGATGCTCGAGGGCGTGACGCTCGTCGTCTCCCCGCTCATCGCGCTGATGAAGGATCAGATCGACTTCCTCGCGCGGCGCGGGGTCGCGGCGGCGCGACTCGACTCTTCGCTGTCGGAGGCCGAGCTGCGCGACGTGACGGCGCGACTGCGCGCGGGCTCGCTCAAGCTGCTCTACGTCGCGCCGGAGCGGTTCAACAACGAGCGCTTCCTCGCGATGCTCGCGCAGACGCCCATCGCGCTCTTCGCGATCGACGAGGCGCACTGCATCTCCGAGTGGGGGCACAACTTCCGGCCGGACTACCTGAAGCTCGCGGAGACCGTGCGCGGTCTGCGCCCGGGAAGGGTGCTCGCCCTGACCGCGACGGCGACGCCGGCGGTGGCCGACGACATCTGCAAGGCGTTCGACATCACGAAGGGGAACGCCGTCGTCACCGGGTTCTACCGTCCGAACCTGACGCTCCTCACCACCGCGACCACGGCCGGAGAGCGCGACGCGTTGCTCGTCGAGCGATTGAAGTCACGACCGCCGGGATCGACGCTGGTGTACGTCACGCTGCAACGGACGGCGGAGCGCGTGGCGGCGCTCCTCGCGAAGAAGGGCTTCCCCGCGCACGCCTACCACGCCGGCATGGAGCCCGAGGCGCGCGCGAAGGTGCAGGACGACTGGCAGCGCTCGAACGAGTCGATCGTCGTCGCGACCATCGCGTTCGGGATGGGCATCGACAAGCCCAATGTTCGCTACGTCTATCACTACAACCTCCCGAAGAGCCTCGAGGGGTACGTGCAAGAGATCGGCCGCGCGGGACGCGATGGCCAGCCCTCGACGCTCGAGCTCCTCGCGTCGTCCTCGGACCTCGCGTCGCTCGAGGCGTTCTCCTACGGCGACACGCCGTCGGCCGTGGCGATCGAGGGGCTCGTGACGTCGCTCCTGCACATGCCCGAGACCTTCGACGTGAGCCTCTACGATCTGAGCAGAGATCACGATCTCAAGCCGCTCGTCCTCCGCACCGCCCTCACCTACCTCGAGCTCGACGGCGCGCTGAAGCAAGGGACGCCGTACTACGCGTCGTACGAGGCGCAGCTGAAGATCGACATCAAGACCGTCGCCGCCGAGATCGGCGCCGAACGCGTGCGCTTCATCGAGGGGATCTTCGCGCAAGCGAAGCGCGGACGAACGTGGCTGACGATCCGGCCGGACACGGTCGCCACGGCCCTCGGCGAGGATCGCGCACGCGTCGTCAAAGCGCTCGAGTGGCTCGCGGAGAAGGACTGGGTGGCGCTGCGCGTGTCCGAGGCGCGCCTCCGCTTCCGGCGTCTCGCGAGCCCGAGCGACGCCGAGCGGCTCACACGCGCGCTGAACGACCGGTTCGTACGCCGCGAGCAACAGGCGATCGCGCAGCTCGAGGACGTCGTCGAGCTCGTGACCACGACGGCGTGTCAGACCAACGCGCTCGTCGGCCACTTCGGGGAGCGCCGCGAACAGCCGTGCGGCCACTGCTCCTTCTGCCTGCACGGCGAGGGCGAGGAGCTCGTCGACGAGCGGCCGACGTTCTCGGTCGAGAGCGCCGTCGACGCCGCGAAGGTGCGCGCGCTCGTCGACGCGCACCCGCGCGCGCTCGGAGAGGCCAGGCAGCTCGCGCGCTTTCTCTCCGGTCTCACGAGCCCGGCGACGACGTCCGCGAAGGTGACGCGTCACGCGCTCTTCGGCTCGCTCGAAGAGCACCGCTTCTCCGAGGTGCTCTCCTGGTGCGAGTCGCTGCCGTCCTAGAGACGGCGCGGCACATCGCCATCGACCGGATCCGCCGACGGACGCTCCTCGCGGGGAAGCTCGAGACCTACGCCGCCGATCTCGACGAGGCCGCGACGGACGCGTCGCCGGGCGAGATCCCGGACGATCGGCTGCGCCTGATCTTCAGCTGGTGCCACCCGTCGCTGTCGCTCGAGGCGCAGATCGCGCTCACCCTGCGTACGTTGGTCGGGCTCGAGACGGACGAGATCGCGCGCGCGTTCCTCGCCCCCGAGACGACGATGGCGCAGCGCCTCGTCCGCGCGAAGCGGAAGATCGCCGACGCGCGCATCCCGTACATCGTCCCCGAGCGAAGCGAGATGGCGGAGCGGCTCCACGCCGTGCTCAGGGTCTTGTACTTGGTGTTCACCGAGGGCTACGCCGCAAACCGCGGCGCTTCGATCGTCCGCGCCGATCTCTCGGCCGAGGCCATCCGCCTCGCGCGCGTCGTGCGCGCGTTGATCGGCGCCGACGACGCCACGGAGGCCTCCGGGTTGCTCGCGGTGATGTTGCTCGACGACTCGCGCCGTGCGGCCCGCGTCGACGAGGCGGGAGACCTCGTCGTCCTCGACGAGCAGGATCGCACGCGCTGGAACGACGCGCAGATCGCGGAGGCGCTGCCGCTCGTCGACATGGCGATGCGAGATGCCGGGCCGTTCGCGTTGCAGGCCGCGATCTCCGCGGTGCACGCGCGCGCGAAGCGGAAGGAGGACACGGACTGGGCGACCATCGTCCGGCTCTACGAGCGCCTCGAGCAGCTCGAGCCGTCGCCGGTCGTCGCGCTCAATCGCGCGGTCGCGGTGGCGATGGTGGACGGACCGGCGGCGGCGCTCGCCATCGTCGAGGCGCTCGCGAAGGACGGCACGCTCGACGGCTACCACCTGCTCCACGCCGCGCGCGCCGACTTCGCCCGCAGGATGGGTGCGTTCGGGGACGCGGCGAAGAGCTACGAGCGCGCGCTCGCGCTCGTGGGAAACGACAGTGAGCGCAGGTTCCTCGAACGGCGCCTACGCGAGGTGCGCGAGGGGAAGGCTCCGTCGTAGTCATCTTCCCCAACGGGACGGGGTGAC
>JBKJQC010000089.1:0-3044 GCA_046593995.1 Polyangiales bacterium | reverse complement strand
GGACCATCGCGTTGCTCGAGGGCGATCACCTCGTCCGGTCACTGCCTACGCGCGCGCATCGACTGCGGTCGGAGGTCGACGAGCTCGTGCGCTGGTCCTCCGAGCTCGGACAAGAGGTCGAGTCGTTCTACGTGGGGTTCGTCGCCGCCGAGGCGCCGGGAGCGTTCCGCCCGACGCGCCTGTTCGCGTCGCTCGAGGCCGTCGTCGTCGAGACGTTCGAGATCGGTCGCACGCGCAGGCACTTCGATCAGACCGCCCACGCCTGATTCAGACGGGGAGCCCGAGCAGCCGCGCGGCGTTGCGGAAGAGGATCTTCGAGCGCAGCTCCGGGTTCCCCTCCGTCGCGATCAGCACCTTCGCGAGCGGGATCGCCTGGTGGTAGAACGGCCAGTCGCTGCCGAACACGATGCGATCGGGCACACCGCGCTCGCACATCGCGCGCACGTTCGTCAGCGACTGTGACGACGTCTCGAGGTAGACGTTCGGGTACTTCTGTTGGAGGGCGAGCGCCTCCTCGAACTGCAGCGCGCCGGAGTGACCGAGGAGGAAGTTGGTCTTCGGGTTCGCGGCGATCGGCTTCTCGTACCAGCGCACCTGCGTGAGATACCGCCCGAGCGCGGGCTCGATGCCGACCGGTCCGCAGTGGATCAAGACCGGCATGTTGCGCGCACCCGCCGCCGCGTAGAGCGCCATCGCGCGCGGATCGTCGGGCCGCACGCACTGCACGTTGGGATGCACCTTGAGGCCGAGCGCGCCGGCGTGCGCCTGCGCGTCGATGTGCTCGGCCAGGCGCGGTTGGTAGGGATGCACGCATCCGAAGGCGAGCAGGTGATCGTCGGAGCGCGCGGCCTCCGCAGCGTGGACGTAGTTCTTCGAGATGTAAGGGAAGTCGATCGGCAGGATGATCGACTTCACGACGCCGAGCTCGTCCATCTCGCGCGCGAGGTTCGGCACGGTGTGCGTCGCGCGCATGCCGCCGCGCGTGAGCGAGCCGTACGTCAGATCCACCTCGAGCGCGTGCAGCTGCTCGTTGGAGAAGTTCTTGTTGATGTAGACGTCGAGATCGATCCGACAGCACGAGGGGAGGTAGTGCTGCGTCTCTCCCGTCGAGCGATGCAGATCGAGCTGCATCGGGCGCACGTACGCGAGGGCGAGGTGCGAGTGCATGTCGATCACGTCGCCGACCGCCTTGCGATCCGAGACGACGAGCCGACGCCCGTCCTCGCGGACATCGACCTCGAACCACGGGAGCCGCGCCAGATCGAAGAGCGACTCGTAGACGTGCGGTCCGTTCAGCCACTCTTTGCCGGGCGTCGCGTTCACGTGCGCGAGAGGGTAGCGCGCGCTCCCGCTCGCGCCCTGCCGTTGTCATCCCGACATGACGGAGTCATGAACACATGGCAGGCGGATGTAGGACACGGCTCCCGCATCGTGCCGCAATCCTCGATGTTTCTCGTCGGACCTACACGGGGCGACATCAGGCACGGAGGTTGCGATAGGTCGGGTCACTCCCCCCGACTACTATCGGAGTCCCGCACCATGACGCTCTCTCCCTCCAGCCTCCTGAAGAAGTTCCGCTCGCTCTCCCTCGCCGGGCTGTTCGCCCTCGGCTGCGCCACCTCCATGGGTGGTTGCGCGGCGACCGCCGACGACGGTGATCTCGAGGAAGAGGCGATCGGCGAAGAGGGCGCGTCGACCGACGCGATCACGAACGTCAACCACACGAAGGTGAAGCGTCAGTCGATCGGCAACTGCTGGCTCTACGCGGCGGTCTCTTGGGTCGAGGCGCTCAACAAGATGGCGACCGGCGAGGAGAAGAACGTCTCCGAGTCGTACCTCACGTTCTTCCACTGGTTCGATCAGATCGCGAACGGCGCGACCTCGACCGAGATCTCCACGGGCGGCTCGTACGGCGTCGCGGCGGAGCTCATCGCCCGCTACGGCATCATGATGGAAGGGGACTTCATCCCGGGCGAGATCAACGCCGAGATGTCGAACCGCCAGAGCACCGCGCTCGCCGCGATCAACACGTCGCTCAAGACCGGCCTCCTCAGCAAGCCGGAGAACCGCCGTAACCGCGCGGTCGTCCTCGCCGAGCTCGAGAAGGCGTGGGGCCTCGACGCGAACGTCACCACGATGATGCACCGCACGTTCGGCACCGCGGTCAGCCGCACGCTCGACGTCTCCTACGCCTACAAGCGCACGCCGACGGTCGGCAAGATCCTCCGCGCGAAGGACTTCCAGGCGAAGATCAAGGACGCGAAGACGGGCGAGTGGAAGACGGGCACGCTGGCCGACGCCATCGGCACCAAGGCGCAGTACTCGTGGGGTCGCCGCGACGGCGCGAACGCGTGGAACGACGTCGACTTCCCCACGACGGCCACCGCGCGCCGCGACTTCTTCAAGCGCGTGCAGCGCGCGCTCCACGACGGCCAGCCGGTCATCATCTCGTGGTTCGTCGACTTCAACGCGCTCAGCAGCACCGCGTCGTTCAGCCTCGAAGAGCTCGCGCGCCGCGGCGTTGGGCGCCAGGGCGGCCACATGACCGTCCTCCACGATTACCAGGCCGAGGTCCCCGGCTTCGGCACGTTGAAGGCGGGCGAGCCCGCGACCGCCGACGCGCTCACCGCGGCGCTCTCGTCCGACACGAAGATCACCTTCCTCCGCATCAAGAACTCGTGGGGCGCCTACCGTCCCGACCGCTGGAACGACGCGGTCCTCCCCGGCTACCACGACCTCACGATGGGGTACCTCACGGGCCCGGTGAAGAAGTGCGTCGAGAAGAACGGCACCTCGGACCCGACCAACTGCACCGACCACGTTCCGCTCTGGGAGGTCGTTCTTCCCCCGGGCTACTGAGCGCACCGCTCACGAGACAGACTTGCTCTTCCGGGTGGGAGTCCGGAAGGGGGAGAAGGGCACCGCGAGGTGTCCTTCTCTTTTTTTGTTCAGGCCGCAGGATCGACGACCGATGAGCGCGGCAGGGTGAAGGTGAACGTGGATCCCACGCGCTCGATGCTCTCGACGGAGATCGTGCCGCCGTG
>JBKJQC010001187.1:0-3690 GCA_046593995.1 Polyangiales bacterium | reverse complement strand
CTGCCGACACTGGCTTCGTCGAAGAGGACACCGGCGCGGTGAAGGACACCGCCACCGCGCAGGACACCGGCCTCGTGAAGGACACCGGCGGTCCGGTCGCCGCGTACGGCGGCCCCTTCCCCGACGCCGGCACGATCAAGGACTCGGCCGCGACCGACGCCGTGAGCGACTCGGCGGACGACGGCACGGTGAAGGACACCGGCGGACCGCTGCCGCCCTACGGGCTGCCGCCGAGCTGATCCGCGGGCTACAGTCGCGCGCCGTGAACGCGCCCTGGTTCCCCCCTTCGCCCACTCTGCTCGAGACCCGAAGCACCTCCGCCTCGATGGAGGTGCGCTACGAGGACATCGCGCAGGACGGCCGCATGCTGGTCGCGTCGCTGCCGCACGCGATCGGCGAGGTGGTGTGGCGCCACACCATCGGCCACGAGGACATGTTCCGACGGCTGTTGAAGGACGGCGTGATTCCGATCCTGACGCGGCTCGTGATCGAGGGCACCGACGAGCCCATCCCGGTCACGCGCCCGATCACGGGGCGCGGCGGCTGGGATCTGGCGCACGGCCTCGACGCGCGGGGCGAGGTCGACCGCCTCTTTCTCGACATCTGGTGCGACATGCGCGGCATCCGCGGCCGCACGCATCTGCCCCCCGCGAACGGTGACGGCGTGGAGGTGCCGGTCGGCCGCGCGTTCGCCGAGCACGTGTTCACGCGACCGTGGGGACCGCCGGAGACGCGCAAGGTGCGACGGTTCGATCTCGAGGGCGTGCCGCCGCTGCCCGCGATGCATCGTGACTTCCGCCCCCTCGCCTCCGCGTTGGAGCTGCCGCCCGGAGCGACCCTCCTCGATGCGTCACCGGTGCTCGATCCGTCTCCCATCACCTTCGGGCTCCTGCACACCGACTCGAACCAGCACGTGAACTCGCTCGTGTACCTGCGCCTCTTCGAGGAGGCATTGGTGCGCCGTGCAGCGGATCACGGCGCGCCGGCGGTGCTCGCGCGCTGGGTCGAAATCGGGTACCGCAAGCCTTGTTTTGCGGGACAGAAGGTGCGTGTGCGCCTGTCGGCGTTCCGCCGTGGAAACGAGTTCGGCGCGGTCGGTGCGTTCGTGCCGGAGAGCGATCCGGAGACCGATCGACCGTACGCGTACGTGGCAATGGGCGCGCGCTGATCCCCAGGAGCGCGGATGCCCCTGCACGCAAGTCTAGACTTGACAAGTTTGGACTTGACAAGTGTCATTGCGCCGTCATGCGGCCGCATCCAGCTCGTTGGCCGAGTTGTACGGCGAGTGATGATGTCAGGCGCGCGGGTGTCCGGTCGGGCGGTGCGACGCCTCGTCGATCACCTCGTGCACGAAGCGGAGCTTGGCGACGGCGGGCGCCGAGAGCACGAACGGGTAGACGTCGGGCAGGCCCATCGAGCGGTTGAGGCTGTTGAGCGCGATGGTGAGCGGGAACCACGCGTTGATCAGCTCGTCGAAGTCGTCGATGTCGACCCGGCGCGACGTGAGCTCTTCCTGCGCGGGTGCGTCCACCGCCTTCGGACGGAGCGCGAGCCCGAACGCGCGCGCGGTGCCGAGCGTGTTCACCATGTGGAGGTAGTGCGCCCAGCTCTCCGCGAAGTCCTCCCACGGGTGCATCGCCGCATAGGGGCTCACGTACTGCGACTGCCAGTCGGGCGGCGTGCCCTGGTCGTAGTGACGCTTCATGGCCGCTTGGTAGTCCTCGCGCTCGTCGCCGAAGAGCGCGCGACACGCGTGGATCTTGGGCGAATTCTCGACGAGACGGCTCCAGTAGTAATGGCCGATCTCGTGGCGGAAGTGGCCGAGCAAGGTGCGATATTGCTCGCCGAGCTGCAGCCGCGTCTTCTCGCGGAACGGCGCGTCGGCCTCGGCGATGTTCAGCGTGATCATCCCGTCGTTGTGACCGGTGAACACCGTCTTCTTCCCACCGGGATCGTCGGCTTTGAACGAAAACGCGAGACCGTCCGGCCGCTCCTCCTTCGACTCGAGCGGGAGGCCGAGCTCGATGATCGAGTAGACCAGGCGCCGCTTGGCCGCCTCGATGCGGCGCCACGCCCCGTCGCGGCCCGGCTCGTCGAGGTTGGGGATGACGTCGTTGAGACGACAGGAGCGACAGAGCTCGATGGGGTCCTCGATCCCTACAGCCCAGTTGCACGCGTTGTAGTCCCGCCAGTTCGCGCACTGACGATAGCGCCGTCCGTTCGCGCGCGGAGCGAGCGCGAGGTAGACGCCGTCGGTGCGGTTCACGTCGAGCTCGAGCGTGCTCACGACGCCGACGTCCGGCAGATACGCGAGGACGGAGCCGCAGGTCGTGCACGACGCGCTCTCGAAGAACACGACCTGACTGCACACGGAGCACGCGAAAGTCTTCATCGGGTGCTCTTGGATGCGCCGGGCAGGATTCGGCGTCGCAGTGGGCGAATTCAGCCGAATTCCAGCGGGCGGAGGTCAGCCCCGTCGGTCGCGATCGCGCCAGGCGCCGCGCCTCCTCACCTCGTCAGATGAGCCCTGCGTCTCCGAGGCGACCTTCGATCTCGACGCGACCTGCGGCCGAGCGCGCGTGCTCGTTCGCGCTGCGCACGTCGACCAGTACCGCGTCGCCCGGGCGCGTTTGCGTGCAGCGGATCAGGCGTGCGAGATGCGACGTCGCCGCATGAAGCTGCCGAGGGCTGCGAGTGCGAGCAGCGACGCGAGAGATCCGCGCGCGGCTCGTGGGCCGGTCTCGCAGCCGCAGCCGCTGCCCTCGTCGGTCGTCGCGACGGTCGCGGTCTCGCACGCTTTGCTCGCCGTGTTGCAGACGAATCCAGCGGCGCAGTCGTCGCTGGACCCGCAGCTCTCGAGGCACGTACCGCCCTTGCACCTCGTCACGCCGCACGACGTGATCTTGCCGTCGGCCTCGACGATCGAGAAACCATCGTTCGAGCAGGTGGCCGCGGTCGGCGCGCACTTGCCCGACTGGCAGGCGAACTTCGGCGCGCAGTCGGTGTCGCTGGCGCAGCTGGTCTTGCAGCGCGTGCTCCCCTCGCAGGCGAACCCGTTGCAGCCAACGGCTGCGCCTTCGTGGCACGCACCTGCGTTGTCGCACTTGGCGAGCGTCTGTTGCCCGCTCGCGCACTTCGCGCTGCACTCCTTGCCGGCGAGGTAGGCGCACGAGCCTCCGTTGACGCCATCGCACGTGCCCGCGCACGCCGTGCCCTCGCCCGCGCACTTCGGGCGTGCTCCGAGAGGAGTCCCCGTGACCGGCGTGCACGTGCCTTTGGCGCTCTCGGAGAGCCGGCACGACTCGCATTGCCCGTCGCACTTCACGTTGCAGCACACCGAGTCGGCGCAGACTGCCGAGCTGCACTCGCGCGCGTCCGCGCACGCCGCGCCGTTCGAGAGCTTCGCAGCGCAGACGCCGCTCCCGGTGCAGTACGCAGCGGGATCGCAGTCGGCGTCGGTCGTGCAGGCCGTCTTGCACGCGGAGGCGCCGCAGACGTAGGGCGCGCACGCGATGCCGGTGCTCTCCACGCAATCAGCGCTGTCGCCCTTGCAGACCTTGCCGCTGACCGTGCCGGTCGCACACGTGGTCGCGCCGCAGGCCGCGCCCGCCTTGGCGAACGAACGGCACTTGCCCGCGCCGTCGCACAGGCCGTCAGCCGCACACGGGCCAGTGCCCGCGGGACACCTGT
>JBKJQC010001055.1:0-5553 GCA_046593995.1 Polyangiales bacterium | reverse complement strand
GCAGTCGGCGAAGCCGATGCTGCACACCGCCGCGCTGCACGAGCCCGCCTCGCACTCGAGCGTCCCGCCGCTGACCGTGGGGCAGGCCTTGCCGCACATGCCGCAGTTGACCGGATCCGTCGCGATCGAGGTCTCGCACCCGTTCCATGCCAGACCGTCGCAGTTGGCGAACCCCGTAGCGCACGTGCCAACGCCGCAGACGCCGGCGGTGCAGGCCGGCGTCGCGTTCGGTACCGCGGGACAGACGGTGGCGCAGGCGCCGCAGTGCAGCGCGTCCTTCGTCAGGTCGATCTCGCAGCCGTTCTTCTTGTCTGCGTCGCAGTCGCCGAAGCCCACCTTGCACGTGCCGGTGAAGCACGCTCCCGCGACGCAGCTCACGTCCGCGCCGCCGGCCGTGCACGAGGTCGCGCAGTCGCCGCAATGGGCGACGTCGCTGCGCAGATCGACCTCGCAGCCGTCGTCCGCTTTGCCGTTGCAATCGGCGCGGCCGGTGTTGCACGACGAGAGGACGCACGCGCCCTTCTCGCACGCCGCGGCGCCACTCGGCAGCGAGCACTTCTTGCCGCACGCGCCGCAGTTCTCGAGCGCGGTATCGGTGTTCTCCTCGCAGCCGTTGGCCGCGAGTTTGTCGCAGTCGGCGTAGCCCGGTGAGCACGACGAAACGGCGCAGGCGTTGCCGATGCACGCAGTGACGCCGTGGTCGGGCGCTGGGCATGCCGCGCACGACCCGCAATGATCGAGGGTGGAGGGCACGATGCACTTGCCCCCGCAGCAGATCAGCCCTCCACAGTCCGAGTCGACCGAGCATCCGTCGGTCGGCGAGGCGTCGGCCGGTCCCGGGTCGGCCTCCGTGCCGCCGCTGCAGCCGATCGCACCGAGTGCGACGACCGCGCAGAGCGCGACGATGAAGTCTCTGATGGAAGCGCGCGCACGCTCCCTATAGACACTGCGCCCGTTAGCCGATGGGTTCGACGCGGAGCGCCTCATGTTATTCCATACACGTAGACGAGTTCGCGCACTGGGGAAAGCGGCCTGGTCCGTCATCTTGCTGACGTCCATCTGTGCTTGTCGGCGGCACCGCGGCGCACCCATACCGACCGAGCCGATGCTACCGGTGGTCGCGCCGCTGACCCCGGTGCTCAACGAGCTCGAGGACGACGAGGGCGCGGCGATGACGCTCCATGCCGGCGACCTCGTCCATGAGGGCAAGGCGCTCTCGCCGCTGCGTTGGCGCGGGCTGATGGAGGGTGGTGAGGGCAGCCGCGACGACGCGGCCTTCGAGCTCAGACCGATCGGCGGCGCGGCGACGAACTACGGCTTCCGCAAGGACTACGGGGCGCCGTTGCGCGTTCCGACGGCCCGATGGCTCTGCGCACACAACGGGACCGTGTCCGCTGATCGCGACACGTGCACCCGCTCGCTCGCTCGCGCCCGCTCGCCGCGAGGCGCCATCGTGGCCTGGCAGGCTCATAGCCCGACGCCGACCTCCGTATCGGTCGTACGCGGTGGAGTGGTGAGGACCATCCCGGTCGGTGTCATCTCCGAGGCCCGGCTCGTGGAGGTCGCCGGCCAGACGCTGCTGATACTCACCATTCGCACCGCGTCCCCGACGGGCGATCAATCCGGCGGTGAGCTCCTCCCGGTGCGCGTCGACGGCGGGGCCGTCGCCAAGTTTCCGCCCCTCGCGCTCGATCAGATCGACGCACGCGACAGCGTCCGGGTCACCACGCGCATCGTGACCCACGAGCTGCGCAACGGCGTCGTGCGCATCCGTGGTACCCGGCGGGTGGTCGCCCGGGCCGATGGCCACGAGCTCGAGTCGACACCGATCGACGAGTCCCATCGGCTCGCGGACCTCGTCGTCGGTCTGTAGTGCAGCTCCGCGACCCAATGGAGCATCGTGCGCGAGCGTCACGTAGCCAGCGGAGCGCGCGCGCCGTGACGAAGGACGACCTATACCGTCAGGTCGCGAGCGGCACGACCGACACGTCGAGCACGTGCGGCGACGACGTGCGCACGGCTTCGAGATCCGCCGGCGGCTGATCGAGATGGATGCGCGCGACGGCCGCGTGTGCGCCGTCGAACACGATGTTCTCGGTCTCCTGCACGTTCACGCCGGCAATCTTGAGACGGTCGAAGATGGCGGCGAGGACGCCGACGCGATCGAGGTGGCGCACCACGAGGAGATGCGTCGCCGGAGAGCGTCGCGTCACGTTGACGACGTTCGGCGCGCGTCGCGTCTCGCGATAGAGCTGGACGATGCGCACCGTCTCGGCAGCCGTGGCCTCCTGCGCTTGATCGGTCGAGGCGCCGATGTGGTGCGAGCCGATGACGCCGGGGAGCGCGAAGAGCTTCGACTCCACCGCACCCGTTCCGCCCTCCGGCTCGCCGACGAACACGTCGACGCCCGCGCGTATGCCACGCTCTCGCACGGCCTTCTCGAGCGCGGCCTCGTCGATGACCTCGGCGCGCGAGGTGTTCACGAAGAGCGACCCCTCGGGCAGCGCCGCGAAGACCTTCTCCGACACGAGCCCGCGTGTGTCGCTCGCGAGGGCGAGGTGGACGGTGAGGATCTCCGAGCGCGCGGCGACGTCCTCCGGCGAGGACGCGCGGATGATCCCGAGCTCGTTCGCGCGGCGATCGTCGAGGCTGCGGCTCCAGGCGACCACGGGCATGCCGAACGCCTTTGCGCGCGTGATCACCTCTTGGCCGATGCGCCCGAGGCCGAGCACGCCGAGCGTGCGTCCGAAGAGCCCTTTGGCCTTCGAGTACGCCTTCTTGTTCCACTTGCCGTCGCGGAGGTCGGTCGCGCCTGCGACCACGTGGCGGTCGAGGGCGAGCATCAGCGCGAACGCGAGCTCGGCGACGGCGATCGCGTTCTTGCCCGGGCAGTTCGCGACGAAGATTCCGTGCTCGGAGGCCGCCTTCACGTCGATGGTGTTGGTGCCGGCGCCGGCGCGCACGACGAGCGAGAGCCTGCCCCCCTCGAGCATGGGACGCGTCACCTGGGTCGAGCGCACGATCAGGACCTCTGCGGCCGTCTCGGCGATCGCCTTTGCGAGGCTGTCGCCCTTCAGGTCCGGCTGGTACACGACGTCGCAGCCCGCTTCCGCGAGACCGCGTCGACCGCTCTCTTCGAGTGCATCCGCGACAAGGACCTTCATGCCGTCGAGGATAGACGCGAGCGCGCGCTCCTGCACGCGGTCGCGCAGCGAATCACTTGCCCGCGTCGTGACCTGCGGGGCCGCCGCCGATGCCGAGCGGGGCCGCCGGCACGGTCGCGGGGGGCGTGACGCGCTTCTCGTTCACGTCGTTGTCGTGGAGCTGGTCCTTGCCCTGCTTCGCCTCGACATCGATTTCCTTCGCCTCCTCGTTCGCCTCGTGACCGAGATCCTTGGCGCCGTCCGCCGCCTTGCGACCGAGGTTCTCGGCGCCTTCGGCGGCCTTTTCGGCGCCCTCGCCGACCTTGTCGGCGGCGTGCTTCGTCCTCGACTTCACCTCGGTCTCGTCGATGATGATCTTTCCGTCTCGGCGCTCGCAGCCCACGAACGCGAGCCCGGCCATTACGAGAAACGCTGCAGCCTTCATGGCGGGAGAGCATCGCGAAGTGCGTGCCAGCGCGCCGTATACGCGTGACGCACCGCTCTCGGGAGCTCAGCGGTCCGCGCGCGGCGCGGTGTCGTCGCCGTCGTCCATCCAGACGGGGCGGTACATGATCGCGATGCGCGGGTCGGCGTGCACGACCTTGGGGATGGCGTGTTGATGGGTCCGTTGGCACGTACCGCCCATGACCAGTAGATCGCCCCAGCCGATCGGGATCCCGATGGAGCGTCCGCCGCCCGTCGGTCGGAGGAGGAACCGCCGCAGCGCGCCGACCGAGACCGTGGCCACGACCGCCTCGGGCATGCGGCGCGCGACGTAGTCGCCGTGGAACGCCACGCTGTCGCGGCCGTCGCGATACATCGCCAACGTCACGCGCGTGAAGCTCGTCGCGTATCGCGCATCGAGCGCGCGCCGCATCGCCTCGATCGGCACGACGGAAGCGCCGGCGTTGGGCGGCGTGCCGTAGAGGCGCGGCACGTCGACCCGGCGGTCGTACATCATGCGATCGTCCGATCGCCAACGCGTCTCGCGCGCGAGCACCTCGAACAGCCGGGCGTGGCCGCGAAGCCATCCGCGCACGACGTCGATCCACGCGCCTTCTTCGAGCTCGATGCGCTCGACGCTCGCGAAGGAAGGGTCGAAGTCGGGCTCCTCGCGCCCGAACAAGGAGAGCTGCGCCGCCGCCACCACGCGTCCGATCGTAGTATCGTTCCCGCCGTGCGCTGCGCGGCCTTGGCTCTTTTCATCGTCGCCGTCGCGACCTCGACCGGGTGCGGCGAGCTCACCGGCGCGGCCGAGCTCGCCGACGGAGCTGTGCCGTTCGACCCCGTCCGTGGCGACACGGGCGTGCGCGACCCCGGTCCGCGCCCCGACACGGCCACGAGCGAAGCGGGAGACGCCGCGACAGACGCGGCGGTGAGCACGGAGCCTGCGCTCGACGGCGACTACTTCCACGAGCGGATCCCGCCGACCCGAGGCGTCTTCCGTCTCGATCACCTCGCGGGCGGCAGCGGGTCGGGCCAACCCATCCTCGTGTTCGTCTCCTGGCTGCGCAAGGTGACCGTCACGTGCGACGCATTTGCGAGCGCGAACTGGGCGCTCCCCGCGGGCGCGATCGTGCATCGCGTCGAGCTGGGCAGCGTCGTGCCGGGCGTCTACACGGTCCAGCCCACGAACGCGACGCTCCTCGTGAGCGGAGCGATCGCCGGTCGTGCCCACGCCGGCGAGGCCGACTTCGACTGGGCGGACCGGGGAACCGTGACCATCGCATCGACCGATGCGATCGGTTCGCGCGGCGCGCTCGATCTGAAGTTCGACTTCTGGTTCGAGGAAGATCAGATGACGGAGCAACACGTGGTCGGCGAGTTCGACGCCGTCGCGTGCCCGGCGCCGTGACGGATCCGGAGCGTCCGCTCGTACATCCGATGGCGCGCATGGACCTCTCTTCACCTCTCCGCTTGCGAAACGGCGCGCTCGTCCGGAACCGCGTCTGGCTCGCCCCGATGACCAATCAGCAGAGCCACCTCGACGGATCGCTCTCCGATGCCGAGCAGCGCTGGCTCGAGATGCGCGCGGACGGCGGGTTCGGCGTCGTCGAGACGTGCGCCTCGCACGTCGCGCGGGACGGCCAGGCGTGGGAGGGGGAGCTCGGGATCTTCGACGACGCGCTCCTCCCCGGGCTCACGCGGCTCGCGTCGTCGCTCCGCGCGCGCGGAGCGATGTCGCTCGTCCAGCTGTTCCACGGGGGTGTGCGCGCGTCGTCGAAGCTCACGGGAGAGCAGGTGTGGAGCGCCAGCACTTGGACCGAGGACACGCCCAATTTCGAGGCGCCGCGCGCCGGCACCGAGGACGACATCCTCCGCACGATCGCCGCGTTCGCCGACGCGGCCCGGCGCGCAGAGCGAGCGGGCTTCGACGGCGTCGAGCTGCACGGCGCGCACGGCTACCTGC
>JBKJQC010000964.1:0-4219 GCA_046593995.1 Polyangiales bacterium | reverse complement strand
GCCAGCCGAAATCGTTCGACGTCGCGCACGACGAGGACGCCCTCGAAGAGCGCGCCCGCGAGCGTGACGGACTTCTCACCATGTCCACCGCTCGGCGCGACCTCGGTGATTCGTATCTGCGCTGCGTCGAAGGCAAAGCCAGCGGCGTCGGCGTGGCGTACCAACCAGCGCAAACGCTCCTCGTCCCCGCGAACCGGCACGCGGCGACCCTGCCGTCGAGCGCCATCCGAGCCGGTCTTGGTGTCGATCTTCTTCGTCGTGTTCGCCCGAAGTCGAAAGGTGAAACGCCGGCCCGCGGCCAGTGTAGCGCGCTCCTCCTCCACATTTCGAATCGCCGGGTTCTCGTCGACGGTCGAAAACGCAAGATCGAGGTCGCCACCCAAATCGATCACATAGCCCGCGGGCCATCGCTCGGTCATGGGCCTGGTTCGACTCTGCAGAAGGAGCACTGGTCTCTCTGCCTGCTCCTGATCCAGCCGGTGGAGGACCGCGTGGGCCCGACGGGGCGACGGACCGGCGTCGTCTGGAAAAGCGCGCATCACGGTCTTGTGGAGACTCGCGGGGCTCCGAACGTCGGCCCGAACGATGCGTGAGGTGGGGTCGAGAAAGGCGCGCGTGAGGTACATGCAGCTCTCCAGCGGAGTTCAGGCGACCGAGGGCCGAGGATGAGTCCGTACGTGAACCGCGAATCGCTCGCGCCATTGGCGCGGCAGCGGGCCAGCGAAGTGATCTCGGAGCGGTATGCGTCGGAGCGCGCCAGGGTAATCGTCGATATCGAGGTAGAAGTCGGCGTGGTTCGGGGCCGGATCGATCTGATCGAGCAGATCCTTGGGCCCGCGCTCGACGCCTTCGAAGAGCGCGATCGGATCCGCGCCTGTCACCTGTGGTGCGATCAGGAGCGGTGTCGAGAGGACGCAGGTGCGCCGTCCGAGGAAGGGCGCGAACACCGGGAACACGGCGGCGGATGCGATCGCCTCGAGCGAAGTATGCGGCCCGGGGACCACGACGACCGCGAAGGAGGCGTCGCAGAGGTAGGTCCGTTTGCTCTGGATCGTCTGACGGGTAGGGCTGGCGTTCGGATTGTCCTGGATCGTTTGGTCGTCGACGAGGGGCGTGCCGGCGGGGTCCACGCGCACGTGGACGCGCGTTCCCTCCGCGAGAGCGAGCAGCCGATCGTTCTCGCTCCGCAAGATGCCCATGCAGGCGGCGACCAGGCCCAAGACGCCGCTCCGGGTCGGGAACGGGAGGGTGGGGCGGTTGTCGCCGATCACCGGCCCGCCCCACGCCTGCATCGGACCGTGCAGGCGAAGAGGAACACCGCGAAGATGCCCGTTCACTCCGCGGCCCCTGCCGGCAACGCGTCGAGGGCAGTCGCGAGATTCTTCGCGAGCTCCGCGATCGTCTTCACCTCGCGTCCCTTCGGCGCGGCACCCTCGACGTCGCGCAGGCAGAGCACGAAGCGCGCGACCGAGTCGGCGCCACGCCCGTACGCGCCCTCGATCCGGTCTCGGTGGGTGGCGTAGCGGGCGATCGAGGCGGCCATGACGTCGCCCCCCTGCTCCCTAGCGTCGACGGGCTTGGTGAACGCGTTGGCGAAGCTGAGCGGCGCGCCGCGGCGCACCACGACCTCCACGTATTCTGCCGGCGTATGCGGCGCGGTGCCGGTCTTCTTCCCCTTGGGTGTCGACTCCGCCATCGCGCGAACCAACGCCGGAAGGCTCTTCCTCGCGAGCGCAAGCGTCTCTTTGTCGGCCGCTCGCCCCGTCGCGGTACGCGCCCCAAGGTTCCGTTCGAGCTGCCCGAGGTCGCAGCAGGCGTAGAGATAGAGAACCGAGCTCGCGAATTCGCTCTCACCGAGATGGCCGGCGCCGGGCTCCTCGCCGAGATCGTCCACCGCCGTGAAGTAATCGTACTCGACCTCGACCTTCTGGGTACCGAGCCCGTGCGCGACCTGGAGCGCCCCCTCGACCGTGTCGAACTCGTCGCTCGTGACGAACCGGCCGAAGAGACCAACGTCGACTGCGTTCTTTGCGGTCTGTGTCTCCATGTGGTCCTTGAGCTCCTTTCGCAGCTTCTTGATCGCCTCCGGATCGGGCTTCTTCTTTTTCAGCGCCTTCGTGAGCGCATCCTTCCGCGTCTTGGCGAAGGTCCCGACGGCGGCGATCTCCTGTCGGCTTAGGAACAGCAGGTGGGCGGTTCGGGTCTCGGCGACCGCTTGCTCCGCCCCTTTCGGCGCATCCTTCGGCTTGTCTTCGTCGTCATCCTCGTCGGCGGCCGCGGCCTTGGCCCCCTTCTTTCCGATCGACCCGAGCAGCGCGAGAAGGCCGTCGCGCGCGGGCTCATCGAGCGAATCGCCGATGGCCCTCAGGACCTCCTCGGGTAGGCGATTCGTGCGAACCCCCAGCTGCTCTTCTGCGAAGGCGCCGCGGAAGTGTTCCGACATCCGCCACGTGCGCTTCAGGCACTGGCTCGAAATCCGGAGCCTGCGCGCGCCTCCGAATACTGCTGTCTTCGGGGACCCGAGATCGTCCCGGTTGAGGTTACTGGGGGGAAAGGAGCGCAGAGCGTGCAGTTCGATGAAGGTCGTCATGATGGTTCCTTGGAGTCAGATGGGGACGGGAGCGGGAGCCGCAGGGCTCACTTCCCGTGAGGCCGGGGTGTAGAAGTCCTGCGCCCAGCGGCGACGGACGCTGCCGCCCTCGGCAAGGAACCAGAGGATGTCCACGCCGAGAACGCCCCAGTCGACGGGGGCGCGGTCGGTGGCAGCGAGCCGCAAGACGCGCCGAAGGCGATGATCGAGCTCGTCGCGATCTCGACTGTCGAGGAGCCTTCGGAACCTGAGCGCCGCGCCATCGCTGTCGCCGAGCTGTCTCCGAAGGTAGCGGCCGAACGAGAACTTTTCGGACGTCGCGTGGGGGACCAGAGGAAACAGAAGGACGACGTGGGGCAGGTGGCGCTCCTTTGACGCCTGCTCCGCGCCGCTGCGCCAGTAGGCCCCTTCGAGGGCCACGTCGTCGGCCGTCCTGCACCGCCTAATGGGTGCGGTCGTCCCGCGATCGAGCTGGTCGTACCGCCTACGTACCCCACGCACGGCCTCACGCAGCTCGTGGACTCGGTCCATCTTCTCGGTCGGTCGGTCGGTCACGGCGTCACCTCGTTCGAGGGGGCAGCATGGGCTGTCGTCTTCGGTCTGGGATAGAGGGCATTCGTCAGCGCGCGCCGGGCCTTCGCCACCATCGCCTGTTTTCTTGGGTCGAACTCGGAGACGTCGACGTGGGCATTGAAGATCGCGACCGCGGTCCTTCGCAACGCCGCGTGCATCGTTTGGCGCGACTTCTCGACAACGGTATCCGACGCGTCGTCCCATGTGTTGATCGCCGTGACCACGGCGAGCCAATCGAAGAATGGCGCCTCGCTGGCGGTCCAAAATGTCGTCTCTGCGTCTGCGAGCGCGAGGCCGCCCTGCTTGCGATCGTCATGGGCGCCCGTCAGCGCCTTCACGAGAGAGAAGCGGACCTCCTGCGCGTCCTCGATGAGATGACGCAGACTCTCGAGGACATCCACGTTCCCGAGGAAGTGGTCCGTCAGCGGGAAGGCCTCGAAGAACCGCCGCTTCACGTTCGCATTGTCGCGATCGAAGTCGAGCACCAGGAGGCGGGGACGCGTCGTCCTCGTCGGCAGTGTCTTCCATTGTCGAAGAACCGGCGCCGGTCCCGCGTTCGGGTGCTCTGCCTTCTTGTCCCGCGAGATCGGGCTGAGTAGTTGCGCCAGGCCGGTCCACGCCGGGCGCTGAGCGTTGAGACGGATCGCACCGATGCCCGTCGAGTTCACAGCGAGCGGCGCGCATGGATGCTGCCAGAGATCCTCGCCAGACTTCTTCGTGAGCTCCGACTTGGGGAGGAACGGCGAACGTCTGACCAAGGGCCCAGGTCGCCCGCAAAAAGAGCATTCGCCCTCTCCTGCGGGCACCAGCCAGATGCTGCGACGCTGAAAGAACAGACCGCCGACGATTCCAATCGACGCGCGGGGCTTCGCCGCTCGCTTCTCGTTCGACCAAGGGCGATCGCCGTCGGCCGCGTACTTCTGCTTGACGATCTCGAGTGTCAGCGTGTTGGCCCAGGCTCCCAGCCGGACGGACCCCGGGTCGACGAGCGTCAGGGCGCCCGGTTGACCACCCGGCCCTGGTTGGTAGCCCCGGCCGCCAGCACCTGCATAGGTC
>JBKJQC010000948.1:0-7187 GCA_046593995.1 Polyangiales bacterium | reverse complement strand
CCTCGGCGATGTTACGCACCTGCGCGGTGAGGTTGTTCGCGAGGAGGTTGACGTTGTCGGTCAGGTCCTTCCACGTCCCCGCGACGCCGGGCACCTGCGCCTGCGCGCCGAGCTTCCCCTCGACGCCGACCGTGCGGGCGACGTTGGTGACCTGGTCGGCGAAGATCTGCAGCGTCTTCGTCATGTTGTTCAGCGTGTCGGCGAGGGCTGCGATCTCCCCCTTCGCCTCGACGCCGATCAGCTTCTGCGAGAGGTCGCCGTTCGCGACCGCGGTCACGACCTTGACGATGCCGCGCACCTGCGTGGTCAGGTTGGCGGCCATGAAATTCACGTTGTCGGTGAGGTCCTTCCAGACGCCCGACACACCCTTCACGTCGGCCTGGCCGCCGAGCTTTCCTTCGGTACCGACCTCCTTCGCGACGCGGGTCACTTCTGCAGCGAACGCGTTCAGCTGATCGACCATCGTGTTGATGGTGTTCTTCAGCTCGAGGATCTCCCCCTTGGCGTCGACGGTGATCTTCTTCGAGAGGTCGCCGCGGGCGACGGCGGTCGAGACGTCGGCGATGTTACGCACCTGATCGGTCAGGTTGCGCGCCATGAAATTCACGTTGTCGGTGAGGTCCTTCCAGACGCCCGACACGCCCTTCACCTCGGCCTGCCCGCCGAGCTTTCCTTCGGTGCCGACTTCCTTCGCGACGCGGGTCACCTCCCCTGCGAACGATCGGAGCTGATCGACCATCGTGTTGACGGTCGTTCCGATGCGGAGGAACTCCCCTTTGACCGGCTGCCCTTCGAACTCGAGCGCCATCTTCTGCGAGAGGTCGCCCTGCGCGACGGACGTCAGCACGCGCGCGATCTCCGTCGTCGGCTGCACCAAGTCCGCGACGAGCTGGTTCACCTTCTCGAGCTTCGTCGCCCATGCCCCCTTCGCGTCGTGGAGCTTGGCGCGCTCCTGCATGCGCCCTTCGCGGCCGACGATCTGCTCGAGGCGTACGATCTCCCCGGTGACGTGCTCGCTCCGCTTGGCGACGTCGTTGAACGCGCGCGATATCTCGCTCAGGGTGCCGTTCCCCTTCCGCACCGGGAGGCGCACGGTGAAGTCTCCGCGCTCCATCGCGCGGAGCGCGTCGAGGACGGCCTTGAGCTGCGCTTCGGTGCTCTTCGACGGCTCGACGAGCTCCGGGCTCGCGTCGAACTTGCGGGGCGAGAGGCTGCGACGGCCGGGTAGGCTCTTCTTGGCGCCGCTCTTCTTGGCGCTGCCGCTGCCGTTGCCGTTGCCGTTGCTGGTCGGATCGTGAACGTCCACGAGGACTCCTTCGGACTGTGCGAGCTACCAACGCTCGTCCCGAGGTGCAGGGCCAGGACGGAAGCGTGGTCGGAGCTTGATGTCCTACGCTCCGCCGCGTTGCGCTTTCGAGTCGCTGCGGTGTGTTCAAAAAACACGGTCGTGACCGCTCGCGAGCGGTGCGGCCGGGAACCGTGCACAGGAGTTTATGGCGCAATCCCCGGACCGTGCGAGCATGAGGGTAGTCGATGGCGATCAACCTTCCGCTCGCTCGCGCCGGGTACTTGTTCGTGCTCGCCACCACGCTGGGGTGCGCCGGCCTCGACGGTCTTCCGGGGACGTCTCCCGACGAGTCCTTGTTCGACGGCTCGTTCGACGAAACCGCCGTGGTGGACGCCGATCGGGAGTCGGCCGTCGAGGCGGATGTCCCTGACACGAGCGTTCTCGACACGGGCGCCGACACGGGTGGTGGAGCCGACACGAGCATGACGGACACGCGCCCGGTCGACATGGGCGTCGACACGAGGCCCGTCGACATGGGCGTCGACACCCGCCCCATCGACATGGGCGTCGACACGAGGCCCGTCGACATGGGCGTCGACACGATGCCGGTGTGCACGGCGCCGCGCATCCTGTGCGGGGGCGCCTGCCTCGATCCGCGGACGGATCCGGCGAACTGCGGCAGCTGCAACAACGACTGCGCCACGGCGGTCACCGGCTCGAATGGGTGCTCGAGCTCCACGTGCACCTGTCCCTCGAACTCGACCAAGTGCGGAGCCGATTGCCTGGCGCTCAGCCAGGATCCGACCCACTGCGGAGGAGCTTGTACCGCCGCCGCGTGCGCCGACGACCGCTACTGCGATGGCTCGTGCAAGTGTCGACCGGGGCTCACGCTGTGCGGCACCGTGTGCGTCGACACCAAGGGAGACGCCACGAACTGCGACGGCTGCGGCAAGCTCTGCAAGATGAACGAAGACTGCGTCAACGGCGTCTGCTCGAACCCCGCGACGTGCCAGGCCCCGCGGACGCAGTGTCCGACCGCCACCGGCAACTCTTGCTACGACCTGAATCGCGATCCGAAGAACTGCGGAGCGTGCGGCTCGGCATGCACGGTCGACGAGGTCTGCGTGGCCGGCGGCTGCGTGAAGTACCAACCTGCCATCGGCTGCACCAGCTGCCCCTGTTCGTACTGCATCGACCGATCGATGGCTTGCTGCCCGAAGATGCCCGGCCATGCGCTCGCGAGCTGCGTCGACACCAGCGGTGCGTGCCCGCTTCCGCCGTAGAGCAGACGAAGGTTTCTGTCCTTGGTACTGCACAGTCCCCGAACCTCCGTCCGGGAGCTACGCTTCGCCCATGGATCCGAACGCGGCGAAGCCCAAGGTCATCCTCCGCCACTGCGACGACTACGATCCGCAGGCGATCCGGAAGATCATCCGCGAGGGCCTCGAAGAGCTCGATCTGCGCCCCACCGGCCGCACGCTGATCAAGCCGAACGTCGTCGCCTCGGGACCGCTCTTCGAGCACGCGCACACGCGCGCGGAGTTCGTCGAAGGAGTGATCCTCGCGCTCCGTGACCGCGCAGATCACGCCAACCTGAAGGAGATCGCCGTCGGCGAGCGCTGCGGGATCACGGTGCCCACCCGCTACGCGTTCGAGGGCGCGGGCTACTACCCGATGTTCAAGCGCACGGGGGTGAAGCACTACTGCTTCGAAGAGGTGCCGCAGGTCGAGATCCGGTACACGCACGAGAAGCGTCTCCGCGACTTCGTCTTCACGCCGGAGCCGGTCGCGCAGGCCGACTTCTTCGTGAACTGCCCGAAGTTCAAGTCCCACCCGTGGACCACGGTCACGTTCTCGATGAAGAACTACATCGGGATCCAGGACGACCGTCATCGCCTCATCGATCACGACCACCGTCTCGACGAGAAGGTCGCGGACCTCCAGTACATCATCCAGCCGCGCTTCATCGCGATCGACTGCATCATCGCCGGCGAAGGGCGCATGCTCACGCCGATCCCGCGGCGCATGAACCTGGTGATCATGGGGAACAACCAGGCCGCGATCGACGCGGTCGGATGCATGATCATCGGCCTCGATCCGAAGACGGTCGACCACCTCCGGTTCGCGTCGGAACGCGGGTTCGGCCCGCTCGAGCTCGCGAGCATCGACCTCTCGGGCGACGTGACGTTGCAAGAGGCGCAGCGTCGCGCCGAGGGCTTCAAGGTCGGTCTCATCCGCGTCGAGAAGTACTTCGAGGGGACGACGATCACGGCGTACGCCGGCCCGCCCCCCCAGAACGAGCACACCGACTATTGCTGGGGCGGCTGCCCCGGCGCGATCGAAGAGGCGATCGAGATCCTGCGCCTCTTCGACGAGCAGACCGACGCGAAGATGCCGCGCCTGCACGTCGTGTTCGGCAACTACAAGGGGGAGATCGACGCGAAGCCCGGCGAAAAGGTCATCTTCATCGGCGACTGCGCCGAGTGGAAAGGTCAGCTCGGGAACGAGCTCGTGCAGATCTCGAGCAAGTACAAGGACCGCGCGACCAAGGACCCGTACACGGTCAAGCACGACGACATCTACGCGAAGATGGTGTCGGTGAGCGCGAAGCTGCTCGCGAGCCGCAACCAGACCCACTTCCGCATGGAGGGGTGTCCGGTGAGCGTCGCCGAGCAGGTGCTCGCGCTCGTCACCGTGGGCGGCCTGAAGAACCCGTACTTCGACGGCGAGAACATCGTCGGCTTCAACAAGGCATACCTGCAGTGGCGGGCGACGGCCGCGGCCAAGCGCATCCGCGGGATCCCCTATCAGCGTCACGGGGCTGCGCCGCGGGGCGAAGCTGCGCCGAAGCTCGATCCGAAGACGGCGGCGTACCTCGAGGTCGCCGCGCAGCAGATCGCCCCGGCGCCCGACGCGGAGGAGTGACCGTCAGGCCGGCGCGAAGACCGCTTCGGCGTCGAATTCGACGTCGTCCTTCACGGAGAACGCGCCGAGCGGGCCTTTGACCTCGGCCAGACCGAGGCCCTTCATCGAGATCGTTCCGCGCAGCGAGACAATCGAAGCGCGCCCATCGGCGCGCACGCCGATCTTCGGTCGCACCACCTGCTCGCGCCTGATCGTGACGCGCACGTCGGGCGACTCGGCCGTCCCCTTTGCGGAGACGACGATCTCGCGCGCGCCTCCGAAGACCTCCTCGGAGACGCGCCGCTCGATCTCACGCGTCTCCCACCCGGAGAGCGTCTCCTTGTTCACGCGTCCGGACTTGAGCACGCCGACCACCTTGATGGCCGACGGGACGATGACGATCTCCCCGTCCCAGCGATCGCCGTCACGCGTCGCCTTGCCGCGCGCGAACGAGCCCGTGAGCTCGAGATCGTGGGCGACCGCAGAGAGCAGCCCCCTCGCGTAGGTACGGAGTGTGACCTTCGAGCGCGCGGTGTCGAGCGTGAGCGAATCCACGGAGTCGTGGATACCCCCGCTCGGCGCGCGCGTCACCGCCCGTCCGCCACGTGACTCAAGGCGTGGACGTGAGCACCGGGAGGTTTGCGAGGTCGAACGTGAGGCCCGCATTCGAGCCGGCGCCATTCGCGTCGCAGTACGTCCAGCTGACTCCCTGGTCGAGGCTCATGCGGTAGACGTAGCGGTACGAGCCGGCGGCCGGAGTCACGAGCGTGGCCTGGTACTCGTCGTCGTTGCCGACCTGGACGTTGAAGGTGGCGTTCGCCCAGGTGAAGCCGGTCTGATACTGCGGATTCGCGGTCGCCGGGCCGTAGCCGAGCTGCGCGCGCACGCTCGCGTGACCGAGGGCCGCGGGAGTCATCGAGGCTTCGTAGAGACGGCCGTAGATCGCGGTCGAGGTCAAGGCGGCCTGCTTGTTGATGGACGGCGGATCCTGGACGTTGCAGTAGTCCGCCTCGGTGCCCGACTCGTTGAGGGCGTAACAGCCGCACACCGTCGCCACCGTGCTGGTGTTGCGAGGGTTCGGCGCCGCCGTCGCGAAGTCGCTTCCGTTGTTGTTGACGTCTGCGCAGCCCGCCTGTGCACGATGCAGTGACGTCGTGTTCGCGTGCGCCGGCGCGTTATTCGCGCCTTCCTTGCACGACGCTGCCGAGCCCCAACCGATGAGATCGACAATCGCATTCGACGCCGGGCAAGCGCCCGACAGCGCGGTCGTGGAGGCCACGAGCGCCACTTTTCCGTCGGCCACGCCGAGGTTGAGGGTCGAGGTCCCGTCCACCGTCGGGAGTGCCGCGCCCGTCGCGCCCGTCGCGCCACCGAGGAGGAAGTACGCACCCGGGTCGAGCATGACGTTCGGGAGTGCCACGACCGTCCACGTCGTCCCCGCCGCGCTCGTTTGCTGGATGGACATTCCGTTCAACGACACCGCGGTCGTCCCGCGATTACGAATCTCGATGAAGTCTCTGTTGTAGGGCGCGCCGGTATTACCGCCGCCGCCGTACACTTGGCTGATCACCAGCGACCCATCACAGAGGTTCGGGCTCCCCGTGGTGAACCCGTTCGCCTGCTCGAACTGCGGCGACATCGTCACGCCGGTGGCGCTCGACGCCGCGGTGGTCACGCGAATCTTGTAGGTGGTGTTGACCAGCAGCCCCGGCTGCGGCGTCAGCGTCGCGATCGTGTTGCTGCCCGACATCGTGGCGCTCGCGGACGACATCGCCACGCACGACGCGAAGTTGTCGGCGGAGATCTGGATCGACCCGCTACACGCGCCGGCGCTCGTCTGGGCGGTGAGCGTCGCGGGGGTCATCGCGGTGCTGAAGGTCAAAGCGATGGTGCTGTTCGCGAGCGCAGTCACGCTGTTCGCCGGCGAGGTCGCCGTCACGGTCGGTCGCAGCACGCACGCGCCGATGCTGTTGCAGGCCTGCCCGCCGTCCTGGGCACAGGCGGCGTTGGTCGTGATCGTTCCAGGCGTGCAGACACCGGACTGGCACGCCTCGCTGACCGTGCACGTCTTGCCGTCGTCGCACGGGGTGTTGTTGTCCTTCGCGGGCGGCGCGCCGCAGACGCCCGTACCCGGATTGCAGATGCCGATGGTGTGGCAATTGTCGGGCGCGGGGCACGTCACGCCGACGCAGAGGTTGCTGCCGGCACAGACGCCGCCCGTGCACTTGTCGTTGCCGGTCGACGCGTTGCCGTCGTCGCACGGATCGTTGTCGGCCTTCACGCCCTGCGCGGAGCAGGTGCCCGTGCCCGGATTGCACGTACCGATGGTGTGGCACGAGTCGGGCGCCGGGCACGTCACGCCGACGCAGAGGTTGCTCCCCGCGCAGACACCGCCCGTGCACTTGTCGTTGCCCGTCGCCGCATTCCCGTCATCGCAGGTCGTGTTGTCGTCCTTCACGCCCTGAGCCGAGCAGGTGCCCGTGCCCGGATTGCAGGTGCCGATGGTGTGGCACGAGTCGGGCGCCGGGCACGTCACGCCGACGCAGAGATTGCTCCCCGCGCAGACGCCGCCCGTGCACTTGTCGTTGCCCGTCGACGCATTCCCGTCGTTGCACGGCGTGTTGTCGTCCTTCACGCCCTGAGCCGAGCAGGTGCCCGTGCCCGGATTGCACGTACCGATGGTGTGGCACGAGTCGGGCGCCGTGCAGATGACGCCGACGCAGAGATTGCTCCCCGCGCAGACGCCGCCGGTGCACTTGTCGTTGCTCGTCGACACGTTGCCGTCGTCGCACAGCGTGTTGTCGTTCTTGGGAAAGATCTGGCAGGTGCCCGATACGCACTGCGCGATCGTGCATTGCGTGACGACGACACCGCTGCAGTCCGCATGCGAGAGGCATCCAGCTTCGGCGGCGTCCGAAGCGTCCTTCGCGTCTTCCGAGGCGCTGTCCCTTGCGTCGGCGGTCGCCGCATCGATGGCCGTGTCGGCTGTCGCCCT
>JBKJQC010000721.1:0-3656 GCA_046593995.1 Polyangiales bacterium | reverse complement strand
AGCGATCGCCGAGAGTCGGCGCCGCGTCACCTCGTGGGGCGCGGTGCCCTCGGGCGCGAAGAGGAAGGGTACGAGGTGCGGCAGCGGCAAGAACGCGCGCGGCGGTCCGCAGTGCGTGGATACCAGGACCAGCTTGTCGACCCTCTTCGGGTGGTCGAGCGCGACGTGCTGCGCGATCATCCCGCCCATCGAGATCCCGAGGACGTGCGCGCGTCCGCCCGCGACCTGATCGATCACTGCGACCGTGTCCTTCGCGAGCTGGTCGAGCGTGTACGGGCCGGGCATGCGCGAGGACATCCCCGTGCCGCGGTTGTCGAACATCACCACTCGATAGTGCTCGGCGAGGAGCGCCGGGAAGGTCTGCCCCCAGTCCGCCGTCCAGCCGCCGAGACCCATGATCATCACGAGCGTCTCGCGGTGCTCGGCGCCGAGCACCGAGTAGGCGAGGTTCGCGTCGTCCGACTGTACTCCTCCGCGCACGAGCGGGTCTTACTGCGTGACCGGTTCACGGTCCACGGTCCACAGTCTTCGGTTCGAGACGGGACGGCTCTCGACTGTTCGCTCGTGAGCTCAGCCCGTTCGACGGATCGCCGTCATACGCGCCGTCTCCAGGTCGCCGCGCGCCGGAGGCTCGGTGCGCGCCGTCTCCCCGAGCGTGCGCGCGACGAGCGCAAGCAGGCTGTGGACGTCGAAGGGCTTGTGGACCAGATGCTTCGCGCCCACGCTGAGGCTCTGCCCGACGCGCCGCGCATCGCGCGCGACCGCGAGCAAGATCACCGGCACCTTGCTGAGGATGGGATCCTCGCGCAGCGCCTCCGCGAACCGCACGCCGTCGACACCGGGCATCGCGACGTCCGCGATGACCAGCTCGGGGCGCAGCGTGAGGGCTCGCTCGATCCCTTCGGCGCCGTCGCGCGCGACCGTCACGTCGTAGTCGACGAGAAACCGAGGCAGCAGACGCGTCATGTCGTCGCCGTCGTCGACGAGCAGGATCCTCCTGGGTGCAGTCGCGGCGTCGCTCATGCGTGGCCCCACTGCACGCGCCGCGCCGAGCTTGAAATCGTGTCCGTGCGAGCGCGGAGACATCGCCAACGGGGCACTTGGGGGCTCGTGCGCGCGGCCACGGGGCGTTCTGCCTCGTGCGAGGTCGATGGGTCGATGGGTCGATGGGTCGATGGTCGTGCAGAGCGAGACGGGCGAGCGGGCGCGCGTCTCCCGATCGACCGATCGACCGATCGACCGATCGACGGAGAATTTCCCGGCGAAATGGGGGCGACGTGAGCGACGGACGGGAAGGGCTGGACAAGCACCCTTGTCCTGCTACAGTGCGCGCCCCCCGAGCCGACCCAACGGTTTCGGTCCCGATGCACCCCCCGCGGCTAACGGTGGAGGCATCAAGGTAGCCCTATCTCTCTCGAGGCGATCGTCGTCAAAAGAGTGAGCGGGCGCCCGGCGGTCCTAACGGCGCGCCGACCCTTGCAGAGGAGCGAAAGCTCCACCGTGCAAAGGCGAGTGCGTACGAGGAAGCCGGATCCGAAGGATTCCTTCGGATAGTTCTCAGGCCAACGGAGACGTTCCTATGCCCACCAAGGCGATGGCGAGATTTGCGCGCATCTCCCCGCGCAAGGCCCGGATGATTGCGGACCTCGTGCGCGGAAAGTCCGCTGCGCAGGCGCTTCAGCTCCTGCAGTTCACCACCAAGGCCGGCGCACCGTGGGTGCGTAAGGTCATCGAGTCCGCGGTCGCCAACGCCCGCGTCTCGAACCCGGGCGTCGACGTCGACGCGCTCTACATCGCCCAGGCGATGGTGGACAAGGGTCCGAACAGTCACATGCGCCGCTGGCGCCCCCGCGCGATGGGTCGCGCGACGCGGGTCCAGAAGGGCATCAGCCACATCACCGTCATCCTCGATACGCGCGAGTAACAGGAGCCAACGATGGGTCAGAAAGTTCATCCGACCGGGTTCCGTCTCGGCATCATCAAGACCTGGTCCTCGAAGTGGTACGAGGACAAGGCCTACGCGAAGTGGCTCCATGAGGACATCCGCATCAAGCGGGCCATCAAGGACTACCTCTTCAACGCGAACATCGCCGGCATCGAGGTCGAGCGCGCCGCCAACAAGGCGAAGGTCATCATCTACACCGCGCGCCCCGGCATGGTCATCGGCAAGGGTGGCAAGTCCATCGAGACCCTGCGCACCGGCAACCTGAAGACCGCCGCCAAAGGCGAGACCAAGTTCCCCGGCGTGCAGTCGTTCACCGAGAACGAGGTCTTCATCGACGTGCAGGAGATCCGCAAGGCGGAGACCAATGCACAGCTCGTCGCCGAGTCGATCGCCACCCAGCTCGAACGCCGCGTCGCCTTCCGTCGCGCGATGAAGAAGGCCGTCAGCACGGCGATCAAGTTCGGGGCGAAGGGCATTCGCGTGCGCTGCTCGGGTCGCCTCGGCGGCAGCGAGATGAGCCGCGTCGAGAACTACCGCGAGGGGCGCGTCCCGCTCCACACGCTCCGCGCCGACATCGAGTTCGGTCTCGGCGAAGCGAAGACGACCTACGGAATCATCGGGGTCAAGGTCTGGATCTTCAAGGGCGAGATCCTTCCCAAGCGTAACCGCCGTCCGCAGGGCCAGCAGCCCGCGGGCGCCGGCCAGAACGCCTGAACCGGCGTCTGTTCAAGGTCGAGGAACACCATGCTCTCCCCGAAGAAGGTCAAGTACCGCAAAGTCCAGAAGGGCAACACCCGAGGTGTTGCTTGGACGGGCAGTGACGTGTCGTTCGGTGACTTCGCGCTCCAGTCCCTCGGACCGGGCAAAGTCACCTCACGTCAGATCGAAGCCGCTCGTATGGCCATCCAGCGCCATGTGAAGCGTGCCGGCAAGCTCTTCATCCGGGTCTTCCCGGACAAGCCCATCTCGAAGAAGCCGGCCGAGACCCGCATGGGTCACGGTAAGGGCAACCCCGAAGAATGGGTTGCGATCGTGCTGCCCGGGCGCGTCATGTACGAGCTCCAGGGCGTCCCGATGGACATGGCGAAGGAAGCCTTCCGCCTCGCGGCGCACAAGCTCCCTGTGCCCTGCAAGTTCCTCGTGCGCGGAGACCTGTCATGAAGTCGAGCGAGTTGAAGGACAAGAGCGAGCAGGAGCTCAAGGACCTCGAGAAGTCGGTCGAGGGTGAGCTGTTCCAGGCCCGCCTGCAGAACTACACGAACCAGCTCGACGACACCGCGTCGATCCCGCGCCGCCGGCGCGACATCGCGCGCGTGAAGAGCGAGCTCCGCCGTCGCGAGCTCGATGCGCTCGCGCAGCAGGTCAAGCAGGCGATCGCCGCTGCCCAGGAGAGCAAGTAGTCATGGCCGAGAAGAAGGGCGAGAAGCCCACCGAGAAAAAGGGCGTCGTCGAGAGAGCGACCGACGCAGTGAAGAGCGCCGCGAAGGCGGTCACCGACGCGGTCAAGCACCCCGTCGACACGGCCAAGCACGCGGCCGAGGGCGCGAAGGCTGCGGCAAAGGCCGGCGCGGCGAGGGCCGTGACGAAGGTCGGCGAGGCCGTCGGCGTCGACGTCAAGCCAGCACGCAAGATCAGCCAGGGCACCCGTGGCCGTCAGCGCGTTCTCCAGGGCATCGTCCGCAGTGACAAGATGGACAAGACCGTCATCGTC
>JBKJQC010000717.1:0-4935 GCA_046593995.1 Polyangiales bacterium | reverse complement strand
TCTGGGCGGAGTACAACACGCCCGTCGGCCAGATCCGCTTCGGCCGCATGCCGAACCACTGGGGTCTCGGCATGCTCGTCAACGGCGGCGATCGCATCGACAGCGACTGGCAGTCGCACGCCGACCGCCTCCTCTTCGTCACCGGCTCGCGCGCCCTCGACTTCTACGTCGGCGCCGCGTGGGACTTCCCGAACAGCGGGAAGACCAGCGCGACGGTGATGGACCAGCAGGGGCAGCCGTACAACGTCTCGCAGTTCGAGAACACGAATCAGTGGGTGCTCACGTTCTTCCGCCGCGTCCGGCCGGAGGTCCTCAAGCAGAAGCTCGCGCGCGGCGACGTCGTGATCAACGGCGGCGGCTGGATGGTCTACCGCCAGCAGCTGTTCGCGAACGAGCGCCAGACCGGCAGCTTGAGCGCGACCCAGGAGACCTACGCGGGCGGCGTCGAGGGTGGCGCGCAGAGCCTCCAGCGCGTGGGCGCCAAAGCGTTCATCCCGGACTTCTGGCTGCAGATCCTGACGAAGCGCCTTCGTTGGGAGACGGAGTTCGTCTACATCTACGGCTCGATCGAGAACCCCCGCGGCGTGGCCAACGGCGAGTACGTCCGTGAGGACTACAAGGTCCGTCAGATGGGCCTCGCGACGGAGCTCGAGTACCGCGCGCTCAACGACGACCTCAAGCTCCGCTTCCACAGCGGCTTCGCGAGCGGCGATCAGGGCGTCGAGGGCATCGCGCCGGGACAAGGCCTGCAGGCGCGCGGCACGACCGACCGCACCGTCAGCACGTTCCGCTTCCACCCCGACTACCGCATCGACCTCATCCTCTTCCGCAACATCCTGACCCGCGTGCAGGGCGTCTATTACTTCCGTCCCGGCGTCGAATACGACTTCACCAAGTCGCTCGACGGCGAGAAGTTCGGCGGACGGGTCGAGGTCATCTACTCGCGCCTGTCGAAGGCCATCCAGGGCCCCGGCAACAAGGAAGACCTCGGCATCGAGCTCGACCTGACGCTCTACTACCAGAGCAAGGACGGCAGCCTGAACAACGATCCGTCGAAGCTCGGTGGCTTCTACGCGATGTTGCAGTACGGCGTGCTCTTCCCGCTCGGCGGCCTCGGCTACCCCGAGAACTACCGGATCAACACGCTGGCCGGCCAGGTCGCGCCCCCCGAGATCTCGTCCGCCCAGATCATCCGCCTCTTCCTCGGCGTCGCGTACTGAGTCTCCCCAAGGCGGGTTCGCGTCGGAACGCGGCAAGGCTTGCCACGCGCATGTCGATCGACTGTGCCTACGCGTGCGACACGCGCTCGCGCGTCGCCTTCTTGCGCCTCGGCTTGGTCTTCGCGGACTTCGTGGGAGCTGACTTGGCGGCCGCCTTCGTCGCCACCTTCTTTCCCTCCTTCGGCACCGTCGCCCGCACCTTCTTTCCCGTCTTGTTCGAGTACCGCGTCGTCGCCCGCACTCCCTTGATCAGGATGTCCGCGGGGATGCCCCATTCGTCGTTGAGCGCGCGCACCATCTCGATCGAGAGCCCGCGCGTTCCGTTGAGCACCTCGGCGACACGTGCGCGCGTACCGAGGATCCGTTCGAGGTCCTTCCGCGTGTGTCCGCCCTGCTCCATACGGAACTGAATCGCCTCGAGCGGCGTGGGGTCCGGGATGTCGACGACGTGCTCGCGCTCGTACTCCTCGACGAGCACGCCCAGCACTTCGAACTCATCGGCCTCCGCCGTGCCCGGCTCGGGGTCCCAGATCTCCTCGAGTCGTGCGAGCGCTGCCTTGTGATCTGCCTCGCTGCGGATCGGCCGGATGACGTTGGCCACGACGAACTCACTGTGTGCGCGAATCCCGGCGCACGCGGAAAGGGCCCTGAGGCATCAGACGCTGGAAGCGTCTACCTGGTCGTACTCCTCGTGGGTGCCGACGAAGCGAATGAACACGGCGCCGCCACGGAAGGCGACGCGCACGATGAGGCGATAGTTGTTGCCGCAGATGTTGAAGACGATGCGCTCGTTGCCAACGATGCTCGCGTGCGGGTAGCGAGCCTTCACGTCGAGCGGGCTCGCCCATCGCGCGGCCTTGGTTTCTTTGAACCACGCGGCGAGCGCGCCCTTCGAATCCTCACGCCCCGGGGTGGACCAGAAAGCCCTGAGCGTCGAAAGATTGAAGACCCGCACGCCCCACTCTAGCCGATCCCACGGTGGGAGCAAGCGTCGGCGGGACGCGTGCAACGTGTGGCTCGATTGGCGCTGTACCCCCACGCAACTCGAACCCATGATGGGTCGAGCAGTCGAGATGGCGAAGTCGAGCACGCGGTTCACGTGTCAGGCCTGCGGGGCGATCGCGCCGCGTTGGGTCGGTCGTTGCAACTCCTGCGGCGGGTGGAACACCCTCGTCGAGGAGACGACGATCAAGTCGAAGCGCGATCCGCGCTCCGGAATCGGCGGGAGCGATCCGTCGCAGCCTCTCTCGCTGAGCGAGATCCCCGAGGACGGCGCCGCACGATTGCCCACCGGGATCGCCGAGCTCGATCGCGTGCTCGGCGGCGGCGCGGTGATCGGCAGCGTGGTCCTGGTCGGCGGCGATCCGGGCGTCGGCAAGTCGACGCTCTTGTTGCAGGCGCTCGCGGGACTCGCGCGCCGCGGCGTGAAGACGCTCTACTCGTCGGGCGAAGAATCGGTCGCGCAGATCGGTCTCCGCGCGCGCCGCATCCTCGGCGACACCGATCACGGGGATCGTCTCCAGATCGTCGGCGCGAACGACGTGGCCGAGGTCGAAGAGGCGACGCGGCGCGCGAAGCCCGCGGCGCTCGTCGTCGACTCGGTGCAGGTGCTCCGCTCGGCCGATCTCGAGTCCGCGCCCGGAAGCGTCTCGCAGCTCCGCGAGGTCACCGCGCGGCTCGTCGAGCTCGCGAAGCGCGATCGGGTCGCGCTCTTCCTCGTCGGGCACGTGACGAAGGACGGCGCGCTCGCCGGACCGAAGGTGCTCGAGCACCTCGTCGCCGTGGTGCTCGCGTTCGAGGGGGAGCGCGGCCACGCCTTCCGCACGCTCCGCGCCTCGAAGAATCGCTTCGGCTCCGCAAACGAGGTCGGCGTCTTCGAGATGGCGCAGGGCGGCCTGAGCGAGGTCCCGAACCCGAGTGAGCTGTTCCTCGCCGAGCGACCCGCCGGTGCCGCAGGGAGCGTCGTCGCGCCGGTCACGCCCCAACAAGGTGGCGCGCGCGCGATCCTCGTCGAGGTGCAGGCGCTCGTCGGCTCACCGGGCGTCGGCAACGGTCGCCGCACTGCGACCGGTCTCGCCTCGACGCGCATGGCGATGATCCTCGCCGTCCTCGAGCGCAAGGTCGGCCTCTCGCTGATGATGACCGACGTCTTCGCCAACGTGGCCGGAGGCCTGTCGATCGACGAGCCCGCGCTCGACCTCCCGCTCGCGATCGCCATCGCGTCGGCCGCGCGCGATCGCCCGTGCGCACGCGACATCGTGGCCTTCGGCGAGATCGGCCTCGCCGGCGAGGTGCGGGGCGTGAACCGCGCGAGCGCACGACTATCCGAAGCCGCCGGCATGCGCTTCAAGCGCGCGATCATCCCCGCATCGAGCGCAGACCGCCTATCCGCTTCCGACCGCGCAGGCGTCGAGGTGATCGCGGTGCGACGCGTCGACGAAGCGATCAGGATCGCGCTCGAAGACTAGGCGTCGCCTTTCGCGGATTGCGCGAAGCGCTGCGCGATCTCTTCGGCGGCCGTGGAGAGATCTTCCATCGCCGCCTCCTTGTCCCCCTTGAGGTAGGCGCGGAGGCCGTCGGCAGCGAGGAGCGCGATCGAGGAGTTGACCTTGAGCTCGCCGAGGGCGTGCTGGACGTCCTCGTTCTTGAGCAGATCGTCGAGCTCGTCGAAGAGCTGGTCGACCTCCTTCAAGAGCAACGCCGTGCGGTCGCTCGGCTTCCCCTGCGCCATGACGCGGTCGTACGTCCGTCGGCTCGGGGCGTCGACCATCTCCTGCGGGAACGCAGCGCGCTCGGAGTTGTCGTATGCATTCGGCATGCGATCGATCAGGCTGTCCTTGGTGGTGGCGCTCGGCGTGCTCCTCGCGTCGAGCGCGGCCGGCTGCTCGCGCAAGCTCACCCAGGAAGACTGCAACCACCTGCTCGGTCGAGCTGTCGGGCTCGCGACCTACACGAGCGGCAACGAGGCCATCATGAAGGATCTCGGCCTCTACGCCGGCGTCCCCATCGACCTCGAGGATCTGCGGAAGAACGCGCAGGGCGCGGTGAAGCAAACCATCACGGACTTCGACAAGGCTTGCGTCGGCGCGCCCGACGAGAACGCTTCGGTGCTGTGCGCCCGACGCGCGAAGACCATGGCCGACCTCGAAGCGTGCGGCGGCAGCGTGTCGAAGGCGCGCGAGGCGGCGAAGATCGTGCGCCTCTCGATCCGCCGGAAGTACTCCGTCGACGAGTGCGGCAAGTACGCCGAGCAGGGCGTGAAGATCGGCGCGGCCTCTGCCGACGAGGTCAGCAAGCTGATCAAGGACTGCGAGGACTGGATGTCCGTCGGGATGTACGAGTGCCGGACGACCGCGAAGGACAAGGCGGCGTGGAACGCCTGCACCTGACGCGGTTGCTTCTTCGAGAGGTCAGCGTCGGACGAGGAAGAACCACCCCGCGACCGCCAGCAGCACCAATGTGAGGAGGCCGAGCCCGACGAAGAGCTTGCTGGTCTCCTTCGGAGCAGGCTTCGAAGGGAGCTTCGCGACGGCGGCGCCGGCACCCCCCGACGCGCGTCGGATGCGCGTCGTCGAGTCGCCACGACCTGCCGCGCCCCGCTTGGCGTCGATGTTGTAGGGATTGATCTCGAGCGCCTTCGCGTAGTCCGCGGCCGCGAGCTTCGGCTTGCCGTCGAGCTCGTAGAGCTGCGCGCGGTAGACGAACGCACGATCGT
>JBKJQC010000562.1:0-7745 GCA_046593995.1 Polyangiales bacterium | reverse complement strand
GAGCGCGTCTACGACTACATGCTTTGGTTCAACGCGCAGGACGATCCGCCGTTCGAGTGGACCTACCGCCCCAAGTCGTGGCAAAACCATGCCCAGACTTCCGACGCGCGGCACTAGACCCTAGACCCTAGACCCTAGACCCTAGACCCTAGACCCTAGACCTGACACGCGTGAGCGACGACGACGCCGAAGACAGAACGAGCTACAAGGACCCGCGAAACCCAATGAGCCACCCGATCCTGCAGTTCTTCACGAAGCCCGATGCCGTCGACGTCGCCGGCCTCCGCACGTATCTCGACGGGCTCGACGCCGCGACGCGTCTCGAGGCGACCCGGCAGCTGCGGAAGAAGGAGCAGGCGCGCCTGTTCGAGGCGGTGAAGGGCGCGAAGCCGATCACCCTCGACAACTTCGTCCCGAGCGGCGTCGGCACGATGAAGGAAGTGATCCACGACGGCCGCAACACGCTGCCGGCGTTCAACTACTTCCAGAAGCGCTTCGTGCGGCCGCCCGCCGACAGCGGGAAGACCGACGAGCTCTGGGGGTACAACGAGGGTTCGACGCGCTGGCTCGTCGGCCCGGGGTACTTCCTCACGCACGTGAGCGGTCCCGGCGAGGTGGTGATCGACTACTACGACACGCCCCCCGGCAAGCCCGAGGCGTGGCCGTCGATCAAGCCGAACTCCTCGGGGCTGAGCCGCCTCGTCTATTACAGGATGCACGACTACATGCGCGGCGTGAGTGAGCACGTGACGATCGGCCGCGCGAATCGCCACGGCAAGGACATGGACGCGTGGTTCGTCCTCTGTCGCGATCGCTGACGTCTCCCGGCGACTTCCGCTAGGGTGCCGGCGTAGTGAGCGACGACCCTCGCACGCGCCCGCCGTCCGGGCCGCTCGGCAAGCTGCTCGCGCGCCTCGTGCGCGAGGGGGACGCGCGCACGAACGAGGAGACCGGCGGCGCGACGGCGTACCTCGCATCGCTCCTCGACCTACGGGCGAGCGTCGAGATCGCAAAGGCGCTCGATCGCGAGCTGCCACCCGCGGCCGCGCTCGACAAGGCGGACGTCGCGCACGATCTCCGGGCGCGGATGCTCGCACGCATCGCCACCATCGGTCGTGGGGTGGGGGAGACGCGCGTCGCGGGGCTCCCCGGCGTCCCGAGCTACTCGGCCGTGATGTTGATCTCGACCCTCCGGGTCGCCGGCGCGGTCGGCGACGAGCGCGAGGCTCGCGGCGTCGAGCGCGCGACCCGCATGCTGTGGTCGCCCGTTGCGGGCGCCATCGCACGACGCGCGTCGCGCGCGCAGATCGAGCTCGACGCCGTCTTCACGGATCACGCGCAGGAGCTCGCCGATCTCTCACCACGCGCCTCGCACGTGATCGGGCTCGACGCGCTCCTCGATCGCGTGACCGAGGCGGGGATGGCGCCGCTCCTCGATCGACCGGCCGAGCTCCTCGCACGGAGGTTCTCGTCGCGACTGACGCGTGCTCTCGATGCGCTCTCTGCCGAAGCGCTGAGCGCGCCGAAGGAGGCCGACGTCGCCGCGTGGAGCGGCGGCTGGATCGCCGACCACCTCGCCCGCGCCGATGCCTTTCTCCGTGCTCTCGTCGAGCACCGCGTCCGCCGCGCCCGAGCGCTGGTCGAGGCCTGTTGCACGGTGGAACCCGCGAAATCTGATTGACGTCGGGCGCCAACCTGCTCGCGCGAGCAGGGCTGCCATTTGACGACCCTCACGAGTCGAGGCATCGATCGGGCCTCCTGTCGGGCTGGCCCCGGTCGGAGCTGGAACATGACCGAAGTCACCATTTGGATCGCTGGGGGCGTGGGGCTTTCGATCGTGATGCGCGCGGGCGCCGTGTACCGCGCGACGGATCGCCTCGCATTCGGGTTGGTCACGCTCATCGGAGCGGGGCTGATCGTCGGCACGATCGAGCTCGCGCATCGCGCGCGCAGAGCCCGTGCGCTCGGTCGCGAAGCGGAGGCGCTCCCGACGCCTGCGACGATCGAAGCGATCGAGAGCACGTCGCCGACGCTGCGCACGATGCTGCAGGCGCGCGTCGCCGGGATGGCTGCGCCCGCGAGCGCGCCGCCGCTCGCGGCGTACCTGCTCGGCCTCCTCGTGATGCTCGGCCTGCTCGGGACCTTCCTCGGGCTCTTCGACAGCCTGCGCGGCGCGCGTGAGGCGCTGACGACGTCGGCCGATCCTGCTGCATTGCGAGCTGCCCTCGCGGCGCCGATGCAAGGGCTCTCCCGCGCGTTCGGCACGTCGGCAGCGGGCGTGTCCGCGTCCGCGATGCTCGGCCTCGCCCTCGTGTTCGCGCGTCGCGCCGAAGCGCACGCTGCGACCGCGGTCGCGCGTTACGCGGTCGGTCCGCTCTCGTCGATCACCGTGGCGCGCCGCACGCTCGATGCGCTCGAGGCGATCGCGCTGCAGGGCGCGGCGCTCCCCGGCGCGTCGGCGTCGATGGAACGGGCCGCGACGACCCTTGCGGGTCTCTCGGACGTCATGCGCGACGAGCTCCGCGCGGTCACCGAGGGCGTTCGCGTCGAGCTGCGCGATGCGAGCGCTGCCTCCGCGCGCGCCGCCGCCGAAGCGGTGGCCCCCCGACTCGACGCCGTCGTCGCGCAGGCCGCGGCCTCGTCGCGCGATCAAGCGCGCGCGCTCACGGCGTCGCTCGACTCCGCGAACGCAGCGCGCGTCGGGCGAGAACGCGAGCACTTCGAGAGCATCCAGAGGTCGTTCGAGAAGGCCGCGCTCTCCGTGACGAACGCGCAGCGCGCCGAGGCCGAGGCGCTCCGCGCGACCATCACGAGCGAGGCGAAGCGCGTCGTCGACGAGATGGTCACCGCGCAGACGCTCCTCGCGGACGCCGAGTCGGTCCGCGCCGAGCGGATCGCGGGCGCGCTCGAAGCCGCCGTCGCGCGGTCGTCCGAGGACGTGCGCGCCTCGACGGAGCGGGTCGTCGCGCAGCTCGAAGGGGATGCGACGCGCATCGGCGCGAAGGTCGGAGAGGGCATCGGCGCGGTCACCGCCCACATCGAGTTCGATCTCCAGGCGCTGTCTGCAAAGCTCGCCGAAGGACTGTCGATCGTCTCCGAGAAGCTCGACACGCGTCTCGAGCAGGTCGGCGGCCGTCTCGACGCCGCGTCGGTCCGTCTCGAGGGCGCCGTGGTCCAGGCGAGCGACCGTCTCGGCGAGAGCGTCACCCGCGCAGCCGCGCACCTCGACGACAGCGTGACCGCTGCGACGAAGCGCCTCGACGAAGGCGTGGGCGCTTCGACCGATCTGCTCGGCGAGCGCGTCGAGACGTCGACCGCGAAGTTCGATCACGGCATCGACCGCGTGACCGAGCGTCTCGACGTCGGGATGGCCGGCTGGTCGAAGACGTTCGAAGGGAGCCTCTCGGAGGTCACGGCGCGGCTCGACGTGCGGCTCGGCGAGGTCGCCGAGCGGCTCGATCTCGGGGTCTCGACGATCACGAGCAGCCTCGAAGGGGGCGTCGGGAGCGTCACCTCACGGCTCGACGCCGGGCTCGCGCGCGTCGCGGCGCGGCTCGACGAAGGGCTCGCGCCCGTCACCGAGCGCTTGGTGGAGGTCGCCGTCGCGACGACCGAGCGGCTCGATGCTTCGGTCACCAAGTCCGAAGAGCGCACCACGGAGCTCTACACCCGGCTCGACAGGCTCGCGGCGGACGTCGACAAGGCGCTGCTCGGCGCCGCGCGTGGCCTCTCGCAGAACGCCGAGGAGATCGCCGCCAAGCTCGACGGTCACGTCCGAGCACTCGCCGAGTTCCGCGCGACCTTCCGCGACGAGGACGACGCGCGCTCCGCTGCCCTCGCGAGCAAGACGGGCGAGACGCTCGCCGCGCTCACGCAGACCGTGTCCGACGGCATCTCGGCGCTCGTCGACGAGGCCGGAGAGCGGCTCCGGACACAAGGCGATCGCGACGCCGCGCGCGACGCGAAGCTCGTCGCGCTGGTCGGTCAGCTCGAGGCGGTCACCGGCGCCATCGCCGAGGACCGCGCAGCGCATGGCGAACGGCTCGCCGCGGTCGAAGGTCGCCTCGCCGAGGCCTGGACGGACGCGACGTCCTCGCTGCGCAAGGGCGGCGACGATCTCGGCGCGCTCGCCGAGCGCTTCGACGGCGCGGTCGATCGCTATCGCGAAGCGAGCGAACGTTGGCTCGGTGGGTTGAGCGCGATGCGCTCCCTCGCGGACAACGCCGCGCAGATGGACGCGCAGGATCTCCTCGCCGCCTATCTCGAGCAGACGCGCGAGGTCTTCGAAGGGACGCTCCGCTTCCAGCGGCAGCTCTTCGACGAGCTCAGGAAGAAAGACGAGCCGCCGCCGACGCCATACACGATCGACAGCGAGCCGCTCCGCGCGTCGCGCGCCGCGACGCTGGACGACAGCGTCGCCGAGATGACCGTCGACGGTGAGGCCGAAGCTCCCGTCGTGCCGGTCGAGGCCGCGCCGATCCCGATCGCCGCGCGCACGACGAAGGGTGGGAAGCGTCGCGCGCAGGAGATCGCGTCGTGAGCCTCGTACAAGAGGAGGAGCTCGACATCGGAGCCCCTCCGGTCTGGGCGGCGTTCGGCGATCTGATGGCCTGCGCGTTCGGGCTCTTCGTCTTGTTCTTCGTCTGGGCGGTCGCGTTCCAGGTCGACCTCACGCGGGATCTCGCGCTCGAGCGGAACGCAAAGGCCGCGGAGATCGAGAAGCGCCAGAAGCTCGAGGACGTGCTCAAGAGCTCCCTCGGGACCAAGATCGACGGCCGCATCACGATGACTGGTGGCCACATCGGCATCGGCGGCGCCGTTCTCTTCCGATCGAGCTCCGCCGATCTGCAGAACGAAGGCGCGCTCTTGCTCGTCGACCTCGCCAAGCCGCTCGCGGAGTGGGTCGCGACGCACGACGACGCGATCATGGTGAGCGGCTTCACCGACGACAAGCCGGTGTCGAACGCCGCGAAGAACTACAAGGACAACTGGGACCTCTCGGCAGCGCGCGCGATCACGGTGGTGCGCGCGCTGGTCGCCGCAGGCGTGCCGGTCGACCGCGTGTTCGCCGCCGGGTTCGGTGATACGCACCCGGTCGCCGCGAACGGCGACGACGACGGTCGCGCCAAGAACCGTCGCGTCGAGTTCGCCCCCGTTCCGCGACGATGAGCGAGGTCTCGGTCAGCGTGAGCGCGCGGATCGACGCGCTGCGAGCGCGCGGCGCCGACGGTTGGAACGCGCCGGAGCTGCGCTATCTCGCGCGGCTCGTCGGGTTCCTCCCGGAGGACACGATCTCGTTGCGGCTCGCGTTCTTCGAGAACGCGTTCGAGGCTGCGCGCGACGCCGCCGAGAAGCAGCTCTCCTCCGGGCGGTTCACGGGCGACCTCCTCGACCGGATGCGCGCAGCGTTCGAGGCCGGCGATTTCCTCGGCGTCGAGATCCTCGCGAGCACCGCGCCGCACGCGCGCGAGGTCCCGCAAAGCGTCCAGGCCTTCCGCGACAAGGTCCGCAAGCGCGCAGAAGAGCTCGGCGTCGGCATCGGTGACGGCGCCCGCGCGACCTCCGCGCTCCTCTCCGCGACCGCGCTCGACGCACGCGCGGCCATGATCGCCGCCGACGCGCGCGCGCTCGATCTCTCGACGGTGGGTCCGTACAACGCGTGGGCCCTCGCGCTCCGCGTGCTCGGAAGACTCGACGAGATCGCGCCCGTCTACCTCGCGTCGTGGGTCGGCTATCTCGAGGACGTCGCGAGCATTGCGCCGCCCGCTCCCGAACCGAAACGCGGCGAGCCGAAACGCCGCCGCGCGTGACGGCTCACTCGAGCTCCCAGGCGAATTCCACGGGGTAGGCGATGTCGACCTTGCCCGAGGTGGGCTTGGGGAAGATCATGCTCGCGAAGACACCGAGCATGCAGCTCTCTGCGGGGCCGGGCTTGGCGATGCCGTCGCCGAGCCTGAGCGAGGAGACCTTCCCCGCCTCGTCGATCACGAACTTGGGCAGGATGTAGAGCTTCGCGCCCGCATCTCCTGTGCGCGCGTCGTCGTAGCATCTGCGGAGCGCCGGGAACTGCGCGCGGACGGTGTCTTGGACCTGGCGCTGTTCGAGCTCGCCCGAGATGTTGATGAAGTGCTCGGTGACGTGCGTCGTCATCTGCCGGGGGAGCCACTCGATCTCGAGGTGCGCGGGGCCGTTCGCGTCGGCCTCGAACGTGGCCTTCTGCAGGGCGGCGATCGCGCACTTCTCGATCCCGAGGTCGTTCGCAGTGCCGCCGGCACGCATCGCCATCGTGAGCTTCGCGTCCACGACGTCGAACGACAGCACCAGCACGCCGCGGAAGCCCGGCTGTCGCTGGTCCGCGTCGGCCCCGCACTCGCGGATCCCCTTCGTGACACCGCACGCAGCGCGCGCCACCGCAAGTGACCGGCCGCGCACGGTCGACTTGGCGGTCGCGACGAATCGCTGGAACGTACCGAGGGTAGGGTTCGGCACCCCGGCCTCGAAGGAGGGCGCCCACACCAGCCGACCGTCCTCGAACACCTTCTCGTCGCGGCACGCGGCCGTGATCGGCGCGGCGGCATCCGGCGTGGGATCCGCAGCGATCGACTTCTTGCGCGAGCAGGCGAGCAAGAAGACGACTCCGCAGACGAGCGCGCGGCCACCGAGCCTCATGAGGAACCTCCGCGCGAAGCGCTCTCGACCGTGCACGTGAACGTGGTCCGTGAACCGTGAACGAGCTTCAGCCTTTGAGCTTACGCTCCCACTCCGCGTGCGCCTCGGCTTCGGCCTGGGCTTGCCGACCCGCGGCGAGATCGTCGTGGATCCGCACGCGACCGTCGGCCTCCACGCGGTACTTCGCGCCGAACTGTGCGTCCTTCTGCTCCACGCCCGCGAGCTTGTAGAAGAGGTTCCCCGCGTCATCGACCTCGATCGAGACGTAGTCGGAGTGGGCCTTCGACATCGCGGTGAGGAGCGCGTCGGCCTGTTCGGTCGTCATCTGCAGGCTGCGGCCGACGTCGTTGGCGGTCACTGCGCCGCCGCGCGTCAACGCCATCGAATAGATCGCTTCGAACTGCGCGAGGCGCTGCGTCTCTTCACCGGAGCTGCGGAGTCTCTTGCCGCCGAGGATCATCGCGAGGCCGACGACCAACGAGAAGAGGATGATCGGGATCCCGAGCGCGTAGCCGAGGAAGCCCGCCGTCCAGATCGCCTGCACGATGCCCATGATGGTGAGGCCGCCGAACGTGCCGAGCGAGAGGACGCCCCAGCCGAGGTACTTCGCGAGCGAGCCGCCGATCTTCGACGGCTGCCCGGCGAGGTTCACCGACTTGGCGGAGAACGGCGGACGCGGCGCGCCGCACGCCGTGCAGTAGGCGAGGGTGCCGCGATAGACGATCGGCGCGTTCTGCTTGCAGTTCGGGCACATCGCTCGCTCTCAACGCAGGGGAAGAACCGATTGAACACGGAGGCACGGAGGCACGGAGATCATCGGTTGCTGCCGCGGGGGCGCCTCGAGGAACAGTCGGGGACGACCCGCGCGAGCGTGCGAGGACGTCGATGAAAAGGCGAGAGCGCGGAGCGTCATGGCGACGATCGGCAGGCTGCTCGAACCTCCGTGCCTCCGTGCCTCCGTGTTCAATCCAATCCCCTTACTTGCCTTCGATCTCTTTGGTGACCGCGTTGCCGGCGGCGTCGTAGGCGCGGATGGCGACTGCGTGCGGGCCGGTGATGCCGAGCGGCACGTCGAC
>JBKJQC010000696.1:0-2671 GCA_046593995.1 Polyangiales bacterium | reverse complement strand
GGTGCAGCTTCCACGGGCCGAGCTGCCAGACGCCGAGCCAGAGCGCCTCGCCGGAGTGTCCCTGCGCGTAGCCGATGCCGAGGATCAGCACCAACGCGAGACTCGTCGGGATCGGCGTGCCCTCGTAGTACTTCACCTTCCCGGTACCGCCGGAGATCGCCTCGGCGGTCACGTTGTAGCGGGCGAGGCGGCTGATCCCGCAGCCGACGAAGTAGAGAAGGATCGCGGCGTCCCAGCCGCCGCGGAGGCCGAGCGTGAACCCGAGGACCGCGGGCGCGACACCGAAGGACACGACGTCCGCGAGCGAATCGAGGTCGGCGCCGAGCGACGAGTGCTTGCGGCGCCAACGCGCGATGCTGCCATCGAGGATGTCGCACACGAGCGCGACCGGGAGCAGCCCGAACGCGAGCCAGAGCCATCCCGGCTGCCGCGCGTCGAGGAAGGCGAGGCACGCGAAGATCGCGCCGGTCCCGCAGCTGGCGTTCCCGAGCGTGACGATGTCAGCCAGCGCGAACGACCGGATCATCGAGAAGGCCTTCGGCCGTTCGAGCGCGCTCATGGACGATGTGCAGGATAGGCGAGGCGACCCACTTCGACACGAAGACCGCTGTCGGCCCCCGCGCGAGCACAGCGCCGCCGCGCGGCGCCTGGCCCGCCCTCCCGTCGCGGGACGTCGCACTGCGGCACGGCGCATTCGTTGCTCGATCGCGAAACCGGCTGCTAACGTGCTGGGGGAGGGCCGTTCAGCGCGTATGCCGCGATCGATTCGCTTCGTGTTGCCGGTCGTGTGTGCGTTGGCCGCTGGCCCTGTGCTTGCGCAGGTCGGGTCCGAAGCGCCGAGCTCGGTCCCGCCGTCGTCGTCCTCGACCCCGAGCGGCGCCGCGTCGGGGCCTGCGAGCGCGTCTGCCAGCGTCTCCACCACCCCGTCGAGCAGCCCCTCGAGCACCGCGTACGCGCCGATCGTCCTCTCGCCCGGGGTATCGACGATGAAGCCGGCGCTCGAGGGCAAGGGCGCGCCCGCAGCGCCGCCGCCCGAGCGCGAGGTGCGGCGCGGACCTTGGTACGGGTGGCAGCTCCTCGCGGCCGACGTCGTGATCGCGGGCTCCTCGGTCGTGCTGCTCCGCACGCAAGACGAGGACAGGCATCTCGCCATCTTCCTCGGCGGATCGGCGCTGTACCTCGCCGCGGGTCCGCTCATCCACCTCGCAAATGGCAACAGCCCGAACATGCTCTGGAGTCTCCTCGTCCGCGGAAGCGCAATCGCGGGCGGCGCTGCGTTCGGCGCGATCATCATCGAGGGCTTCTTCGGCTGCACCGTGCACACCGAGTGCAAGCTCTCGACGGTGGACTTCGCCGCCGTCGGTGCCGGCGTCGGGGTCGTCATCGGCACGGTCGTCGACGCGACGTCGCTCGGTTGGAAGCCCGAGAAGGGCAGCGCGGTGTCCCAGGTCCGACCGGACGTGCGCTTTGCGCAGGGCGGCGCGACGTTCGGCGTCGCCTTCGCGTTCTGATCAGTCGGCGCAGCAGCGGAAGCCAGTGCTGTAGTCCCAGTGCGTGAAGCCGTGCGCGCTCGTGCGGTAGAGGCACCCTTCGCCGTTGATCTTCGTGTCTGCGTAGAAGCCGCCGCGGAAATCGATCGCCTTCGTCGGATCCGCGTACTGCGTAGGGTCGTCGAAGATCCACTCGTGCACGTTGCCCATCATGTCGAACGCGCCTTCGGCGGTGACGCATCCCGCGTTCGCGCCGGTGCGGTCGACGGTGTTCGACTGCTGGTTGATCCCCGGGTAGTCGAGGCGTCCGTAGATCCAGCTGTCGGTCGTGCCGAAGCACGTCGCAGCGGGGTGTCCCGCGCGCGCGTCGTTGCACACGCCGGCCATGCGCGTGTTGCCGTACGGATAGGTGTCGCCGTTCGGACCGCGACACGCGCGGAGCCATTCGGGGTTGGTGCACAGCCGCTTGCCCGCGGCCTCGCACGCGCGCTTCGACTGCGCGCCGCTGATGTAGCCCTGGGGGACCGCCCCCCGCAGTGAGACCGCGCGGTAGGTCGCGCTGCTCGGCGGCGGATGGTAGGGCGACCACGAAGTGACCTTCGTGCCGTCGACGACGACGATCGACGCCTCGAAGCGATCGACGCAGAAGGTGCTCACCGGCACCATCCCCGCGGGACACCCGCCCACTCCCGGCTCTTCGACGAGGCCTTCGTTCGGCCGCGCGTTCGGATCGGTCGGGCACCACATGTTGGCGTCGCCGTCGCGCGGGGCGTCGGTCGGGGCGTCCCCCGGTCTCCCGTCGGCTGCGTCGACCGCGTCGCCCCCGTCGAGCGAGCCGTCGCCGGCGTCCGCGTCGGACGTCTCGGATGCGCTCGGTGCGTCGGCTGCCGTCTCGACACCGTCCGCGTCGAGCGCGCCCTCGTCGACGCTCGGGGCGACGTCTTCGTCTCCCGACGAACAACCGCCCGCCGTCAGCGCGAGGCTCAGTGCGAGCGAGACGCGGGCGAAGACGTCACCGCGCATCCGCACAACAGCGGAAGCCCGTCGAGTAATCGCTGTACGTCGGGGCATGCGCGGTCGTGTGGTAGCGGCAACCGGGAGCGTTCGTCTTGTCGTCGCGATAGTACCCGCCGCGGAACGCCCCGTCCGCGGTCCATTCATGGACGTTGCCGACCATGTCG
>JBKJQC010000241.1:0-9035 GCA_046593995.1 Polyangiales bacterium | reverse complement strand
TGTGGCTCGAGCGCCTGGGCTACGCGCGGGACGAGGTGGTAGGCCGCCGTTCGACCGATTTCCTCGACGAGAGCTCGGCGCGCTACGCCCGCGAGGTCGTGCTCCCCGAGTTCTTCCGCACCGGCCAGAGCACCGACGTCCCCTACACCTTCGTTCGTAAGGACGGGACGCCCTTCGACGTGCTGCTCTCGGCCTCCGCCGAGAAGGACGCGAACGGAAACGTCGTCCGCTCCCTCGCGGTCCTCACGGATCTGACCGAGCAGAAGAAGCTCGAGAACGCGCTCCGATCGGCGCAGCGCATGGAGTCGCTCGGTCGGCTCGCGGCCGGCATCGCGCACGACTTCAACAACGTCCTCGCCGTGATCCGCACCTTCGCCGATCTCGCGGGCGCGCGTGATCACGGGGACGCGCGCGTGAAGGGCGATCTCGCCGAGATCCGCGAGGCGGTGATCCGGGCGTCGTCGCTCACGCGCGAGCTCCTGATGTTCAGCCGCCGCGACCCGAACGACGGAACGGTGGCGGATCCGAACGCCGTCCTCCACGACGTCGAGCGGCTCCTGCGGCGGGCGATCGGCGAGCACCTCGAGCTCCGCATCCGCATCGGCCAGGTCGGGCGCGTGCCGACATCGCCCGCGCAGCTCGAACAGGTGCTCCTGAACCTCGCGGTGAACGCGCGCGACGCGATGCCCGGAGGGGGCACGATCGAGGTCGCCGTCGACGAGGTGCTCCTCGACGTCACGACCGCCACGCGCCTCGCGGGCGCACGCGCGGGGCGCTACGTCCGGATCTGCGTGGCCGACACCGGATCCGGCATGGACGAGACGACGGCGGCGCACGCCTTCGAGCCGTTCTTCACGACCAAGGGCGGTGCCGGGACCGGCCTCGGGCTCTCCATCGTCTACCGCGTCGCGCGCCAGGCGGGAGGCTTCGCGACCCTCAGCAGCGAGCTCGGTCGCGGGACGAAGGTCGTCGTCTACTTCCCGGCGACCGACGCCCCCGCGACGACCGTTCCGCAGGAGGTCATCTCGACGCCGGCCGGCGGCCACGGTGAGTCGATCATCGTCGTGGAGGACGACGTCGCCGTGCGCCGCGCGATCGGGGAGGTGCTCGAGCAAGCGCGCTATCGCGTCGAGACCTACGCGACGCCGGACGCGGCGATCCGCGCGCTCGATGCAGGCGCCCACGTCGACGCGCTGCTCACCGACACGGTCATGCCGGGCATGTCCGGCCCCGAGCTCGTCGCGCGCGTGCTCGCGACGAGGCCCGATCTGCCGGTGGTGTCGATCTCCGGCTGGGGCGATCACCCGCTGCCGGAGGGCGCACGCGCTGGTGTCGTGCTCGAGAAGCCGTTCAGTCGCGACGATCTGCTGCGCGCCGTGGCACGCGCGCTCGACATCGGGCGTGCTCCCCCGCGCGCTCCGCGGTAATCGAAACGGCGATGCTCCGTGCCCGGTGCCCCACGAGGGGGAGGTTTGCAACGCTCGTGGCCTTCGCGCTCGGCGCGGCGATTGCGCTCTCACCCTCTCCGCCGGTGAACGCCGGCACTCCGCCGCCGAAGCTGCCGTACACCCGCTTCGTCCTGAGGAACGGCCTCGAGGTGATCTTCCACGAGGATCACCGGACGCCGATCGTCGCGGTGAACGTCTGGTATCACGTCGGCTCGAAAGACGAGCCGATGGGGAAGAACGGCTTCGCGCACCTCTTCGAGCACGTGATGTTCCAGGGCTCGAAGAACGTCGCCGAGGACACCTTCTTCAAGTACCTCGAGCGCGCCGGCGCGAGCGATCGCAACGGCACCACCAACTCCGATCGCACGAACTACTTCGAGACCGTCCCCGCGAACGAGCTCGCCCTCGCGCTCTGGCTCGAGAGCGATCGCATGGGCTTCCTCCTCGATCACGCGAACGACGAGACGTTCAAGAGTCAGCGCGACGTCGTGAAGAACGAGCGGCGACAGAACTACGAGAACGCGCCCTATGGCCTGGTTCCGCAGTTCATCCACGAAGCGCTCTATCCCGTCGGGCACCCCTATCATCGGCTGACGATCGGCACGCCGAAGGATCTCGACGCCGCGTCGTTCGAAGACGTGAAAGCGTTCTTCAAGACCTGGTACCTGCCCAACAACGCGACCTTGGTCGTTGCGGGCGATCTCGAGCCGAAGCAGGCGCGCGCGTGGGTCGAGCAGTACTTCGGCACGCTCCGCCCCGGGAAGAAGCCGCAGCCGAAGACGCAGCCGATGCAGGTGACGCTCTCCGCGGAGAGGCGCCTCGCCGTCGAGGCGGACGTCGAGCTCGCGCGCATCTCGCTCGTGTGGCCGAGCGCCGTGCACTATGCCCCCGGCGACGGCGATCTCGATTTGCTCTCCGACGTGCTCTCGTCCGGGAAGAGCAGCCGCCTCTACAAGCGGCTCGTCTACGATCTGCAGATCGCCCAGGACGTCTCCGCCAACCAGTCATCGGCGCTGCTCGCGAGCACGTTCGAGATCACGGTCACCGTCCGGAAGGGGAAGGATCCCGCCGAGGTCCTGAAGATCGTCGACGAGGAGCTCGAGCGACTGCGCGCGGCACCGCCGTCCGAAGAGGAGCTGGCGCGGGCGCGGGCTCGGCTCGTCTCCGGGCTGATGTTCAACGCCGAGCGCATCACGGCGCGCGCCAACGCGTTCAACGACTACGCGCAGAACGCGCACGATCCGGGGTACTTCCCGAAGGACGTCGCGCGCTACGAGAACGCGACCGCGGCCGACGTGCAGAAGGCCGTGGTGCAGTGGCTCCTGCCTGGGCGACGCATCGTCGTCGTGGTGACGCCGACGAAGGGTGCGCCGCGGGCCGGCCGCCTCGTGGAAGGCGCATGATGCGCAGGGTCATGACGCTGGCGCTCGTGGCGGCGGTCACGGTCTCCGCGTGCAAGAAGCACCGCGTCGCCCCCGCTCCTCCGAGATCGACCGGCGCCGAGCCCTTTCGCAAGACGGCGCCGAGCGCCGCCGCGCCGCGACCCTGGGCTCCTCCGCCGATCGTCGCGGCGAAGCTCGGGAACGGCGTCCGCGTGCTCCTCGTCGAGCGCCACGATCTACCGGTGATCGCGCTCCAGGTGCTCGTCGATCGCGGCGCAGATCAGGGGTCGCCCGGCGCCGGCGCGTTCCTCGGCGCGATGCTCCTGCAGGGGACGAAGACCCGCTCCGCGATCGAGATCAGCGACGACTTCGGGAAGCTCGGCGCGCAGTACGGCGCGTGGGGCGGTCTCGATTCGGTCGGCATCAACGCCAAGGTGCTCGCATCGGCGTTCCCCGAGGCGCTCGCCATCGTCGCCGACTGTCTGCGCAATCCGGCGTTCGACGACGCCGAGATCGAGCGTGAGCGGAAGAAGCGTCTCACCGCCATCGCCCAACAGAAGGACAGCCCGGCCACCTTGTTGCGTAATGCGGTGTCGGAAGTACTCTATCCCGACACGCACCCCTATCATGGCTCGCTCCTCGGCACGGAGGAGACGGTCACGGCGATCACGTCGAGCTATCTCGTCGCGCTGCACGCGAAGCTCGTGGAGCCGGAGGATCTGACGGTCGCGATCTCGGGTGACATCACGAAGGAAGCCGCGCTCGCGGAGCTCGAGAAACGCTTCGGGGACTGGAAGGGAACGCCCGATCCGCCATTCGTCGCCGACCTGCCGGAGGACGACGGGAAGGGCGCGCGCATCGTGCTCATCGATCGCCCGGGGGCGACGCAGTCGCACATGGCCGCGGCGCTCATCGGGGTGCCGCGCTCGAACAAGGACTACTACGCGCTGATGGTGATGAACACCATTCTCGGCGGACAGTTCTCCTCGCGCCTGAACATGAATCTACGGGAGAAGCACGCGTACACCTACGGCGCGCGCTCCTCCTTCGAGATGCGCCACGGCGCCGGTCCCTTCACCGCCGGCGGCGCGATCGTGCGGGAGAAGACGGAGCCGGCCGCCGAGGAGATCCTCGCCGAGCTCCAGCGCATGACGACCGAGGAGGTCGACGACGAGGAGCTCGGCAACGCGAAGGACAACCTGATCCGGCAGCTGCCGGCCTCCTTCGAGACCGTGTCCGACGTCGCCGGCTCACTCGCGTACCTCGCCATCTACGGCCTGCCCCTCGACGAGTTCGCGACCCGCGCGCAGGCGTACGCCGCGATCACCAAGGCCGACGTCTTGCGCGTCGCCAAGGCCTATTTACGGAGCGATCGTCTACGGATCGTGATTGTCGGCGACGCCGCGATCGTCGAGAAGGATCTCGCGAAGCTCGGGATGGGCGAGATCGACGTGCGTCGCGCCGCGAAGTGAGCCGTTCGCCTCACGCGCTGTCGAACCTCACCGCGGCGACGTCGCGATGAGGGCGCGTTCGAAATGGCGCAGCGCGGTGCGCGCGATGACGCCCTCGCTGCGCGGGATCCCGTCCGTGCCTGCGGCGGCGATGTAGTCGTCGATCGCTTCGTCGAGGCGCACCTGCCCGACGTGCCCGCCCTTCGTCCGGATCCGCTCGGCGAGTCGGTCGAAGGTGCGGCGGTAGGCGCGGCCGGTCCCCGCGACATCCCGGTAGCCGAGTCGGTCGAGATACGCGCAGAAGAGGTCCCGCAGTCGCGCGAGGTCCTCGCCGCTGGTACCGATGGTCGCGGCCGGCGGTGCAGAGAAGCCGCTCGGTCGCTCGGCGCGAGGCTCGGTCTCGCGCGCGAGCTCCGTCTCGTTCTCGGGCGTCTCCACCTCGGGCGCGTCGCGTGGGGCAGGCGCCGCACGCACGAGATCGATCAGCTCGCTCGTGGAGAGACGGGCGGCAGCGTCGGCGCCGTCGAGGATCCCCTCGGCGAGCGCACGCTTCTGGGCGTGCAGCGCGAGCACCGCCTCTTCGATGGTGCCGCGCGTCACCAGGCGCACCACCGTCACGGCGCGCGTCTGACCGATGCGATGCGCGCGATCGGTCGCTTGATCCTCGACGGCCGGGTTCCACCACGGATCGAGGTGCAGCACGTAGTCTGCGCCCGTGAGGTTGAGGCCCGTACCTCCCGCGCGGAGCGAGATGAGGAAGAGCGGGCACTCTCCCCGCTGGAAGGCCTCGACCCGCGCCGTACGCGCTGCGGCGGGGGTCGAGCCGTCGAGGTACTGGTAGCCGATCTTCGCCGCGTCGAGCGCCTCGCGGAGGAGCGCGAGGTGATCGGTGAACTGACTGAAGACCAGCGCGCGGTGTCCGCTCTCGACGATCTCGTCGATGATCGCGCGCGCCGTCGAGAGCTTCGCCGACGAGGCGGTCGAGCGCGTGTCGACCAGGCGTGGGTGGCACGCGAGCCGGCGCAGCTTCATGAGCGCGGCGAGCGCGGCGAAGCGCTCGGTCGGTGCTTCTCCACCAGCCGCCATCGACGTCATCGCGTTCACGGCCGCGAGCCGCGCCGCCTCGTACGCCGCGCGCTCGGACGGCCCGAGCTCGATGGTCCGCACGATCTCGGTGATGGGCGGGAGCTCGGGCGCCACGGCCTCCTTCGTACGCCGGAGGAGGAAGGGTCGCAGGAGACGGGTGAGCGCCTCGCGCGCGTCGCGATCACCGCGCTGCTCGATGGGCAGCGCGAACCGCTCGCGGAACCACTCCCACGACCCGAGGAGCCCCGGGCATGCAACTCGGAAGATGCTCCACAGCTCGCCGAGGTGGTTCTCCACCGGGGTGCCGGTCAGCGCGAACCGGACCTCGGCGTCGAGCCGACGCACGGCCTTGGCGCGCAGCGTCTGGGCGTTCTTCAGGGCCTGCGCCTCGTCGACGATCAGCGTCGCGAAGTGAATCGCCGCGAGCTCCTCGACGTCGCGGGTGGCGACGTCGTAGTTCGTGACGAGGATGTCTCGCGCGCCGAGCGTCGCGAGGACTGCGCCCCGATCTGCGCCGCGATAGAGCACCGCGCGCAGCCCCTCGCCGAAGCGCGCGAGCTCGCTCACCCAGTTGCCGACCACCGAGGTCGGCGCGACGACCAACGCGGGACCCTCGTCGCCGCGCTCGTGGAGGAGCGCGATCGCCTGCAGGGTCTTGCCGAGCCCCATGTCGTCCGCGAGACAGCCGCCCGCGCCCCACGACGCGAGCCGCGAGAGCCACGCGTGTCCCTCGCGTTGATAGGGTCGGAGCACGGGCGCGACGGCGGCGGGGACGGCGGGCTCGTGCGACGCCGCGTCGCGCAGTCTGCCGAGCACCCGGGCGAACGAGGGCGCGGCGTCGAGCGCCGTCGGATCGGCGATTAGCTCGGCGAGGGCGGGCGCGGCCGTGGTCGCGAGCTCGAGGGCGCCGTCCCGCGCGGTGCGCACGTGATCGTCGAGGGCCTCGAGGCGCGCGCGGAGCTCCGATTCGAGCTCGACCAGCCGGCCTCCGCCGACGACGACGAAGCGCTCCTTGCGACGCGAAGCCTCGAGCAGCATCGCCAACGCGAGCTCGGTGCCGTCGATCTCGACCTCGCCGCCGACGCCGAACCAGTCGCGTCGCTCCACGATGCGCATGCGGAGATCCTTGCGCCCGACCGTGCTCACGCGGGGCGAGCCTGCGGCCCACTCGACGACGATCGAGCCCTCCGCCTCGAGCGCGCGCACGCTCGCGAGGATCTCACCCGACACACGCGCGTTCCGGGCCTCGAAGGAGAACGGCTCGTCGTCGACGCGCGAACCCGCGGCGAGACCGAGGGCAGCGACCATGTCCTCCGCGATCGCTCGTTCGCGCGCGAGATCGCGCACGGTGTGCACGAGCTTGCCGCTCGGATCGCGACCGTGCACCGACGTCGCGCCCTCTCCCGGCACCTGCGCCGCGGCGTGCGCGAGCGGACGCAGGCGCAGCGACACCACGAGGACGGGGAAGGCGCCGGCGTCGACGCGGATCACGCACCGCTCGTCCGGGGCGATGGCGTCACCGGTGAGCGCGGTCGGCAGCGCGACCTCGATCTGCGGTGCGATGCGCTCGAACCGCGCGAGCAGCTCGCCGTGCGCCTCGTCGGGGAAGTCCGCGGGGTGCTGCGCCATCGCGCGGGCGAGGCTCGCGATGTCGCGCGAGACGCGCGCGATCGAGACGAGGCCGGCGTCGGCGCGATCGAGGAACGCCGCGATGCGGTCGCCGACCATCGCGTCGAGCAGCGCCGTGGGGCGGACGATGCGATCTCCGATCTCGAACGCGAGTCGGTGGCCGGCCTCGTGAGGCGCGAGCGTGAGCCGCACCGCCTCGCGTACGACGCGCACCGTACGACGCTCGACGTAGGCGCGAGGGTGTCCGACGAGCGCCTCCAGCGCGTGCGCGGTCTCCCGTTGGGTATGCATGTAGTCGACGATCGAGAGCGCTTCGAAGACGCGCTCGTCCGCCTCTTCGAGCCCGATCCGCGAGATGCGAGAGACGCGGGCCTCGGTGAGCTTGACCTTGCCCTTCTCGTTCGCGATGTGCAGCGGGACCACCGTGACGAGGCCTCCGCGGGTCTGCTTCACGCGAAAGCCGAGGGGCGCCTGCGCCGATGAGGGCTTCGCGATCACCTCGTCGATCGCCGCGAGCGTGCGGGTCCAGGCGGGCACCTTGGCCCACGAAAGGATCGCCTCTCGCGCGGTCTCGTCGCGCAGCATGCTCCGCGCGGCTTGGATCGCGCACGCGCGGATCGTCGGGTCGATCTGCAGCGTGCGCCGCGCGCCGAAGACCACCGGCGGATCGGCCGGGAGAGGGATCGATGCGAGCTCGACAGGGCGCCGGCCCGGGATGTCAGCCTCTTCGTACACGATGCGCGTGGGCTGAGTCTCGAAGCGCGCGATCCCCGACACGAAGGTGCCGCGCGGTCGCGCCGTCGTCGGTACGACGAGCAGGGCCGCGAGCTCTGCGTCGAGCTTCTGCAGCGCGGGGTGCACCGGCGACGCGTCGAGCGCGGCGTTGCGCTCACGCAGTCGGTCCTCCTCACGTGCGCGGAGCGCGCAGGTCGCGAGGTAGAGGCGCGCGGCATCGCGGACCGCCGCGACGCGCGCGTCCTTCGAGCGGCCGACGACGTTGAGCTTCGCCGCCGGTACCGTGAGGAGGTCGCGGACCGTGCGCAACACCTTCGGGTTGGTCCACACCACCTGGTCGGTCAGCGGATCGCGGATCGCGGTCGTCGCCGGGTCGCCAAGGCGCTCGTGGATGGCATGCTCGCGGGCCCACGCCTCGAGGGACGGCAGATCGTGCGGCGGGACGAGCGCGCTCGCTTCGCCGTCGTTGGCTGCGCTCGTGGGTGCGTGCATCGCAGGAAGCGCGCCGCGCCGAGTGCACGCGTCCTCGTCTGCGTCGAATTCTCGATCGCGCACGCTCTGCCCCGCGTGGACAGTGTCCTCGTAGAGGTCGAAGTCCTCGTCCGCCACTGCGGACAGCGTCCACGCGTCGTTCCGGTCGAGCGATTCCAGCGCGCGTCCGCGCGGATCCATGACGAGCTCCCGCAGTGTCCGCTCGCCGACCGCGGCGACGATGCGCCGGCTCTCCGCGGCCGAGAGATCGGCGCGCACCAGGATGTCGCGCACCCGCTGTCCGAGCCACACCTCGGTGTGCTCGCAGGGGAACGCGTTCAGCGCGTCGCGCAGGTCGTCGAAGATCTCCTCCATCGCGCGAAGACGCTATTCCAAGCGCGCGCCAAACGGAACCCACTCTCAATCCACCGATTCGATGCCTTCGCGCGAGGCATCGAGGAAGCTCAGCCACGCGTCGAGCTCGTGCGCGACAGCGCCCTCGATGCGCACGAGTCGCTCGAGCTCGAGGCGCATGCGCGACGGGTCGGGGTCGACCCCGTACGCGTGGCGAAAGAAGTGACGAAAACCGAGGAGCGAGCCCAGGTCGGGGAGCAACGCGCGTGACAGAACGGCCGGACGCAGGGAGGGAATCTCGGTCATCGCCTGCGAGAGCAGGTCTCGATGCGACGCGGAGCCTGCCGGTACGCAGCCATCGATCCGCCGTGCGCCCCTCTCGAGGAGGGTCTCGAGGCCCGTGTACCAGCCGTGGATCGCGACTGCACCGAACAGGATCGTGGGACGCGCGGTGTCGCCGCGGTCGAGGGCTGCGAGCG
>JBKJQC010000219.1:0-3178 GCA_046593995.1 Polyangiales bacterium | reverse complement strand
GGACGACGGCACGATCGGCGTCTTCCGCATCGACGCGAGCGGCGCCGCGACGGTCGTGCACGCCGCGTTCAAAGGCGAGTTCTACGCGCAGGATCTGGTCATGTCGCACGACGGGAGCCGCGTGCTGGTCGTGGACGGCAACACGCTCGAGAACGGCGGCGGCCTCTATGGGATCGACGTCGGTTGCGACGGGAAGCTCGGCACCGTGACCAAGCTCACCGCACAGAAGACCTGGGGCACGCTCGCGTTCTTCCACGGCCGGAACGATCGCGCGGTCGTCTCCGGCGGACCGGCGACCGGCTTCCCGCTGACGGCCGACTCCCACCTCCTCGAGTGGGGCACGACACCGAAGGTGTTGGCGAGCGGCTCCGCCTTCGGTGACAGCGACTCGATCCCGTCGTGGGTCGACGTCTCGTGGGACGACAAGTTCGCGTTCGTCGCCGACAACGGCATCGTCGTCGGCAACCGTCTCTCCGTCCTGACGTTGACCGCGGGGAGCATCAGCCGCGCGCAGACGATCACCATCGACAACCCCGCAGTCGTGCTCTCGTCCCCCTGGTCGAACGCCGCCCTGGTCCTCAGCTCGGACGGCACCGACGCGTACTGGGCGCTGAAGCCGCAGGCCGACATGGCCGCGCCATGGGTCGTGACGGGCAAGGTCACCTACGTCCACGGCAAACCCGAGCTCCCGAGCGTCGCGGTGATGATCGAGCGCGGCACGCTGAAGGGACGTGTCCTCGTCGCCGAGAACGTCGCCGTTCGGCAGCTGCAGTTCGGAAGCGACGGGAGCATCACCGACGTCGCGAAGCTCACCTACGGCAGCGGGCTCGACAACATCGTCGGCTCCATCGGCGTCCAGCCGTGAGCCGTCTCCCGCTCGTCGTCGTCCTCGCAGTCCTGTCCTGCGCGGAGCCGAAGCCGGTCCCTTCGCGGCCGGTCGCGACCACCGTCACCGTGAAGCCGCTCCCCTCTGCCAGCGCATCGAACGCCAAGCCCTCCATGAACGCGAGCACGAAGAAGCCGGTCGTCGACGTCTATCACGGCGATCAGGTGGCCGATCCCTACCGCTGGCTCGAGGACGGCGACTCGCCCGACGTGAAGTCGTGGACCGAGGCGCAGAACGCGAAGACGCGCACGTACCTCGACGCGGGAGACCTTCGCGCGAAGCTGCACGGGCGGCTCGACGAGCTCCTGAAGATCGGCTTCGTCTCCTCGCCTGTCCTGCGAACCGGCAAAATCGGAAAGCAGCCGCGCCGCTACTTCCACGTGCGCCGCGAAGGGATCCAGGATCAACCGATCGTCTACGTGCGCGAGGGGCTCGACGGGAAGGACCGCCCGCTCCTCGATCCGACGACCTTCGGCAGCGACAAGACGGGCGCGCTCGACTGGTGGTACGTGAGCTGGGACGGCAGCAAGGTCGCCTACGGCTACTCGGTGAGCGGCAACGAGCAGAGCACGCTCTTCGTGCGCGACGTCGCGACCGGCAACGACCTCGCCGACGAGATCCCACGCACGCGCATGGCGTCGGTCGCGTGGAAGCCGGACGGCAGTGGCTTCTACTACTCGCGCGAGCCCGAGCCCGGCACCGTGCCGAAGGACGAGGAGCACTACCACCGCCGCCTCTACGAGCACGTGCTCGGTCGCCATTGGCGGCAGGATCCGCTGATCTGGCCGCTGCCGAGCGAGACGCGCTTCAAGATGACCGACATCCCCGGCGCGTTGGTGTCGCCGTCGGGGAAGTGGCTCGTCGTGCGCGTGCACCAGGGATGGGAGCGCTCGAGCCTGCTCTTGCTCGATCGGAAGACCAACGCATGGACGACACTGGTCCACGGCGTCGACGCGATCTTCGACCCTTCCTGGCACCGCGTCGGCAAGGACGAAATGCTGTTCGTGCGCACGAACGACGGCGCGCCGAACTTCCGCCTCTTCCGCGCCGACGTCGCGAAGCCGGAGCGGAGCGCATGGAAGGAGGTCGTCCCCGAGGGGAAGGACCCCTTGCGCGACTTCGACGCGATCTCCGACACGCTCTTCGTGAGCTACCTGCATCGGGCGGCGTCGCGCATCGAGCGCCGCAGCCTCGACGGGAAGCTCGCCCCCGACGGGACCCTCACGTTGCCGGTGCTCGGCTCGGCGAGCGTCCCTCGCGGCGACCTCGACGGCGACGACGCGATCTTCGAGCTCCAGTCCTACGCCTTCCCGCCGACCCTCTATCGCCTCGACCTGAAGAAGAAGTCACCCGCGCCATCGGGAGCGACCGTGTTCGCGAAGGTCGACGCGCCGATCGACACCGCGTCGATCGTCGTCGACCAGATCGAAGCCAAGTCGAAGGACGGCACGGTGGTCACGGCGTTCGTCGTGCACAAGAAGGACGTCGCGAAGGACGGCACCGCGCCGGGCCTCCTCTACGGGTACGGCGGCTTCAACATCGGTCAGACGCCGACGTTCAACCGCACCATCTACACGTTCCTCGAGCGCGGCGGCGTCTACGTGGTCGCGAACCTGCGCGGCGGGTCCGAGTACGGCGAGGCCTGGCACCGCGGCGGGATGCTCGGCAACAAGCAGAACGTCTTCGACGACGCGATCGCCGTCGCCGAGAAGATCGTCGCGGACAAGTGGGTCGCGCCGAAGCGCCTCGCCGTGCAGGGCGGATCGAACGGCGGGCTGCTCGTCGGCGCGCTCGTCACGCAGCGTCCCGAGCTGTTCCGCGCCGTGGTCTGCGCGGTGCCGCTCCTCGACATGCTCCGCTACCACAAGTTCCTCATCGCGAAGCTGTGGATCCCCGAGTACGGCTCTTCGGAGGATTTGAAGCAGTATGCGTGGCTGCGCGCGTACTCGCCCTATCACCGCGTCGTCGACGGCACCGCGTACCCGGCCGTGATGTTCATGACCGCCGAGAGCGACTCGCGCGTGGATCCGATGCACGCGCGCAAGATGACCGCGCGGATGCAGGAGGCGACGTCGTCGGACAAGCCCATCCTGCTCCGGCTCGAGACGAAGGCGGGGCACGGCGCGGGCAAGCCGCGTCACAAACAGCTCGAAGAGCTGTCCGACCAGTACACCTTCCTCTTCCGCGAGCTCGGCGTCGGGCTGTAGCTCACCTCGCTGGCAGATCCAGCGGCCGCAGCTATGTCACCTCGACCAGCGTGAGGCCCGAGGACGTGAGCTCGATGCTCCGCCG
>JBKJQC010000118.1:0-14085 GCA_046593995.1 Polyangiales bacterium | reverse complement strand
CCCGCGGCGTACCCCTCGGGTGAGATGAAGCACGGTCCCATCGCGCTCATCGACGCGCAGATGCCGATCGTCGTCGTCGCGCCCCGCGACAAGCACTACGAGAAGACCGCCTCGAACGTGCAGGAGGTCCGCGCCCGAGAGGGGCGTGTGATCGCGATCGTGCCGAGGGGCGACGAGACGATCGCGACGCTCGCGCAGGACGTCATCGAGATCCCGACGGTCGACGAGGAGCTGACGCCCTTCCTCACCGTCATCCCGCTGCAGCTCCTCAGCTACCACGCTGCGGATCTCAAGGGGACGGACGTCGATCAGCCTCGGAATCTCGCAAAGACCGTCACCGTCGAGTGAAGACTCACTGACGATCTCCCGCCGCGCTCACACTCGTGGGCGCCGTTCCGGCTGGTTTCGGGGCGCTGCTGCGCACGCGGCGGGAGATTCGCGAGTGAGACACTGACGCGGGAGCTTCGGAGCACGGCCAACGGCCACGGCCACGGCCACGGCCACGGAGAGCAGCGCTGCCGGCGCGACCTCCGCACGCGTGTTCGATCACGTCTAGCGACAGCGCCGAGTAGAGAACGCGTGACAGCCTCTCGCCGTGGCCGTGGCCGTGGCCGTGGCCGTGGCCGTTTCACCGTGTCCCGATTACTCCCCCACGACGCTGCGATCGGCCGATCAACGATCGAGGATCAACGTTCTCAGCACGCGCCCCACGATGCGCCAAGGGTCCCTTCGACTGTCGAAGTGCGTCGTGCGATCCGCGGGGTAGAGCACGCGGATGTCGACCTGGACGATCGGCACTCGCGCGCGGAGGGCGCGCAGGAGGATCTCGGTCTCGAACGCGAACGCTTCGTCCTTCACGCCGAGTGCGAGGGTGCGCCGCACCGGGTAGCGGCGGAGGCCGCACTGCGTGTCGCGCAGGCGCGCGCGGGTGACCGTCGAGAGGAACCAGTTGCTGAAGCCGTTCGAGAGCTGGTTCGCGCGTGGCGCGTTCGCGGTCGCGAGATCGCGGACGCCGAGGACCAGCGCCTCGGGATCCGCGCTCGCCGCGAGGAGCGCCGGGATCTGATCGGGCGGATGCTGTCCGTCGGCGTCGAGTGAGATCGCGACCTCGTAGCCGTTCTCACGGGCCCACTGCAGACCCCGCTTCAGGGCGGCGCCCTTGCCGCGGTTCTTCGCGTGACGAATCACCGTCGCGCCCGCGCTCTCGGCGATTGCTGCGGTGCCGTCGGCGGAGCCGTCGTCGACGACCACGACGCGGGGCAGTGTCACGAGGGCGCCGCGCACGACGGCGTCGATGCTGCGCGCCGCGTCGAGCGCGGGGATCAAGCCGCAGGCGCGATCGGCGGAGAGTCCGTCCGGCACGCGTCAGCGAGGGACGCGCCGGAAGATGGCGTCGTCGATGCGATGACCATGCGACTTGAGCTCCTGCACGACGGCAGGCACGACGCCACACGGCTGGAAAGCCCCCTCGCCGCGCTCGGCATTCGCCGCATCGAGCACGAATTCGAAGACGTCACGCGTCTTGATGTCGGTCGCGTCGGCCGTGAGCTCGCTGATGCGGAGCACGCGATGGCGCCCCCCCTTCACGCGCGCGACCTCGACGGCGACGTCGAACGAGGACGCGATCCAGCTCCGCGCGCTCGCGGGATCGAGCCCCGGTCGAGCGGCGATCAACGCCGGCACGAGTCGCGCGAGCGCCTGACGGAGGGTCGGCCCGCGGACCGCGGCGATCACGCCGTCCACGCCGCCACCGATCGCTTCCATCACCTGACCGACGACACCGCCGGCCATGACCCCGACCAGCAGTCGATCCGGCCGCAGTGAAGCCGCCACGCGCACGACGCGCGCGCCCGCCTCGCCGGTGTCCGGGACCATGAACGAAGCGCCGTACGGGTGCGGGAGGACGAGCTCGTCGATCTCCTGGATCGCGAACGCGCGCTCCTCGAGCGGAGTCGCTGCGGCGAGCGCGCCCATCAGCGTCGTCGTGCCGGCGCCGAGCGGACCGGCGATGAGGATGTTCGCCTTCGCCGTGAGGCACTGCTGGAGGAACGTCGCCATGCCGCGCGAGAGGGTTCCCGAGCGGATGAGATCCTCGAGGCCGAGATCGGCGCGGCGTCGCTTGCGGATGACGACCACGGTGCCGTTCGCTGCGACCGGCGGGAGGATCGCCGTGAGGTGCGCGCCGTTCGGAAGGCGCGCGTCGATCGTGTACTCGCCGTCGCGCGGGCGATGACCGGCCTGCTGCGCGAGCCGACCGACGGCGCGGCGGAGCGCGGCTTCGTTGGAGAACCCGATCTCGAGCGGCGCCGACGAGCCGCCCTCGCGCGACACCATGATCTGGTCGAAGCGCGCGACCTGGATCTCGAAGACCTCGTCGTCCTCGAGGAGGGCCTCGAGCGGTCCGGCGCCGAGCGCCTCGCGCGCTGCGTCGCGCACCAGCTCGTCGACCGAGACACCGGCGGGGATCTCGCCCTCTTGCTGCAGCGCGCGCGCCTGCTCGCGGAGCACGCGCTCGACCGAGGACTTCTTCGCATCCGACGGCGCCGACGTGACTTCGCCGTCGTCGAGATCGACGACGTCGCTCAGGCGGCCGAGGAGCGAGGAGAGGGCTCCGCCGTGTCCGGGGCGCGAGGGGATCGAGTCCTTCGGTCGCGAGGGACGCGAAGGGATCGCGGGGCCGGCGCCGACGGCCGGGGCCATCGCGGGGCGCGCCGGGGTCTGCGGCGCCGTCGTGGGAGGAGGCGGCGCGACCGGCGCCTGCTGCTGCGCGGGACGGGCGATGGCCGCGGCAGACTGCACCGGGACCGGCCGCGGCGGGCGGCTGTCGACCGGCATGCGGTGCTCGGGCGACGAGCGGCTCGGCTGGATGATCGGCATCCCGGTGGCCGAGAGATCGTCCGGATCCTGCTCGAGCGGGATGTGACTGACCGCGCTCCCCTCGTTGGTGGAGAGGCTCCCGGACAGCCCGCCCGACAAGCCGCGCGGCGGCGGGGTCGCGACCGACTGGTCCGCGTGGTGCGGAGCGCCGGGCATCTCGCTGTCCATCCGCGGGTCGCGGGCATCGCGCGAGTCACGCGGCGAGGTCGGCGACGCGGATCCGGTCGCCTCGACCTTGAGGATGAAGTCGCCGATGTAGATCTTGTCGCCTTCGCGGACGATCGTCGCCTGCGCGATGCGGTGGCCGTTGACGTAGCTGCCGTTCGTCGACTTCAGATCGGTGACGATGAAGCGGCCGTCGCGGAACACGATCCGCGCGTGGCGCTTCGAGACGTTGCCCTTCGGGAGCAGCAGGTCGTTGCCCTGCACGCGGCCGATGCTGATCTCGTTCTTGTCGAAGACCTCGCGACGCTCCTGGCCCCCCTTCTCGCTGATGATGACGGCGAAAGACATCGTTCAGGGACCTCAGGAGACACGCGTGGAACGGCGAGATGGGCTTGCATGGCCGGCCCGGACAGGGAATCCAATCAAGTCGCGGGTCTCCGGGTCAACTTCCGAACCATGATCCATCTTCGCGAGCGCCCTCTCACGCGCCGTCGTCTCGGTGAAGGAGCGGCGTTCGATTATTAGCGTGCTGACCCCCTTCCCGTCACGGCCGAGCGCGAGTTGGCAGTATCGGCCGGTGCGCTGCGTCACGAGGCGTCCGCGCCACGGCGAGGAAACGGGCCTGACTTCGCGCCGTTTCGGACCCTGCTCGCCGCCGACACGGCCGTGCTAATCGGGCCGCCTCCCCAATGAGCGCAGATCCGAAGTCCGCCACCGAGACCGGTACGCCCCCCGCGCAGACGCCTACCGACGAGACGCCCCCTGCTCTGCCGGGCCCTGTCCATGACCGAAGCCTGCCCGAACAGCGCATCGCCGACGCTCACGCCCGCATCGAGAAGGGCGGCGCGCCCAAGAACCACAAGAAGAACGCCGAGGCCGGGAAGCTCTTCGCCCGCGAGCGCATCTCCAAGCTGGTCGACGCGGGCTCGTTCATCGAGGACGCCGCCTTCGCGAACGCGCTCGATCCCGAGCTGCCGGCGGACGGCGTGGTCACCGGGATGGCGACGATCGCAGGGCGCCGCGTGGCGATCATGGCGAACGACTCCACGGTGAAGGCCGGCTCGTGGGGCGCGCGGACCGTCGAGAAGATCCTGCGCATCCAGGAGACCGCGAAGGATCTCCGCTGCCCGCTCTTCTACCTCGTGGACTCGGCGGGCGCGCGCATCACCGATCAGGTCCAGATGTTCCCCGGCCGCCGCGGCGCAGGGCGCATCTTCTACAACCAGGTCTCGATGTCGGGGCAGATCCCGCAGATCTGCGTGCTCTTCGGCCCCTCGGCCGCGGGCGGCGCGTACATCCCGGCGTTCTGCGACATCGTCATCATGGTCGAGGGGAACGCCTCGATGTACCTCGGCTCGCCGCGAATGGCCGAGATGGTCATCGGGGAGAAGGTCACGCTCGAGGAGATGGGCGGCGCGAAGATGCACTGCAGCGTCTCGGGTGTCGGCGACGTGCTCGCGAAGAACGAGGAGGAGGCGATCGCGATCGCGCGCCGCTACTCGACGTACTTCCCGAAGAGCTGCGCCGACAAGCCGCCGGCTGCCGAGCCGCGCGCGCCGAAGCCGGGCGGCAAGCGCATCGCGGAGCTCGTCCCGCTCGACGAGAACAAGCCGTTCGACATGCACGGGGTCATCCGCGAGCTCATCGACGAGGACTCGTGGTTCGAGATGAAGGCGCTGTGGGCGAAGGAGATCATCACCGGCTTCGCGCGCATCGACGGCCGCGCCGTGGGCATCGTCGCGAACCAGCCGAAGTGGCTCGGCGGCGTGCTCTTCGTGAACAGCGCCGACAAGGCCGCGCGCTTCATCTGGCTCTGCGACGCATTCAACATCCCCCTGCTCTACCTCGCCGACGTCCCTGGCTTCATGATCGGCACGAAGGTCGAGAAGGAAGGGATCATCCGTGCCGGCGCGAAGATGATCGCGGCCGTCAGCGAAGCGACCGTCCCGAAGATCTCGGTCGTCATCCGCAAGGCCTACGGCGCCGGGCTCTACGCGATGTGCGGCCCGGCCTTCGAGCCCGACTGCTGCCTCGCGCTCCCGACGGCGTCGATCGCGGTCATGGGGCCGCAAGCCGCGGTGAACGCGGTCTACTACAACAAGATCCAAGAGGTCCCGGCGGGTCCGGAGCGCGACGCGCACGTCGCGAAGCTCCGCGACGAGTACAAGCAGGACATCGACCTCGTGAAGCTCGCCGCCGAGCTGGTCGTCGATCAGATCGTGTCCGCCGACTCGCTCCGTGCCGAGCTCGTGAAGCGCTTCGAGGCGTACGCCGACAAGGAGGAGTCGCGTCCGAAGCGGAAGCACATGGTGCCGCCGGTCTGAAGGTTGTTGCTGGTCTGGCGCGTCTTCTCGCCTCGATGTGATCGCTGCGCTCGCGCGCGGGGGTCAAAAGTCGAGAGTCGAGAGTCCGAGAGCTCAGAGTCGAGGGCCGTAGTCGGCCTTCCATGTCAGGCGACCCTCGTCTCGTCTCGTCTTCTGAGCTCTAGACTCTAGACTCTAGACTCTCGACCAAGCCCCGAGAGCGTCGACGACGAGGAGGGCTATGCATCGGCGACAGGCGCGGTGGCCATGAGCTCCTGCAACAACACGAACGGCTGCACGACCACCGCGAGGAACTGCTTCGCGCCGTCGTGCGCCCACGCTTCACGCTCGGCGGGCGTCGGCTTGCGCAATGCGCCGCTCGCGATCCACGCGCCGACCTCGTCGACGTCGTCCATCGCCACGGCCACGGCCACGGCGACGAGCGAGAGCTTGCTGTCGACGATGAACACGGCGTCACGACCAAGGTGCGCGGCGACGTCGCTGTAGAGCACGGGGCCCACGGTCTGCTCGAGCTTGCTGCGGATCGCCTCTGCGTTCTTCGATTCGGACATCGCGCGCGAAGGTGCCCATGCGGGCGTGCGTCGGCAAGCCGATCGTCTGGATCAGCGCATCAGCGGAGGCGCATCAACACGTGCAGATCGAGCAAGTTGGTACCGCTCGCGCCGCCGGTGATCGCCGCGCCGTGCGCCGCGAGGAACGGCCCGTCGTCGTAGCAATCGAGCGCTTCCTGTGCACCCGGTGGAGCCTTTCCCGAGACGACCGCACCCGCCGCGCCTGAGCTGCCGTCGACGCCGTCGGACGCACGGCACACGAGCGCGACGCCATCGGGGAGTCCCTGCACCCAAGCGGCGAGCGCCACGCGCCCTGCCCGACCGCCGAGACCATGCTGTTGCGGTAGTCGCACGCTGGGCTCGCCGACGCGGATCACCACGTGGTTCTGCGGGAGCGACGCAGCTCGCGCCGCCCAGTCCGTGCCGACTCCGTCCGCGTCGTCGAGCGTCGGTGGCAGCACCTCCACCACGAGCCCCATGTCTCGTCCGCGTCGTGCGGCCGCCTCGGCGAGGTGGAAGGGTGACGCGACGATCTGGCCCTCGACCGCGGATGCTTCAGGATCGTCTGCGGGGAACGTCGTCTCGAGCGAGACGCGCGCGAGCCACTCGGGGGCGTATCGAGACAACGCCTGGCGCGCCTCGTCGACCGTCGTCGGATCGCACGACGCCGGGCCGGAGCCGATGTCGTGGAGATCGCCCGAGCGCATCGGGCCCTCGCCGATCAACACGTCGGACACGACGCACGCGAAGGTCTTCCCGGGGAGCGCCGCGCGCGCGAGGCCGCCCCCCTTGATGCGCGAGAGGTGCCTCCGCACGAGGTTCACGTCCGTGATCGGCGCGCCGCTCGCGAGGAGCGTCTCGACGAGCGCACGCTTCTCTTCCAGCGTGAGTCCGCGCGGGGCGCACACGAGCGACGACGCGCCGCCGGAGATCAACGCGAGGACGGACGACGCGCCGGTCACCGCGGTGAGGACCGCCTCGGCGGCCGCGACGCTGCGCGCGTCCGGAAAAGGGTGCGCAGCGCGCAGCACGTCGAGACCGTGGGCGTCCGTGCCGTCGGCCGTGACCACCACCAGTCGACGCGGGGGGAGGACGACGCGCAGCGCGCCGCGTGCCATCGCCGGCGCCGCCTTTCCGATCGCCACGATCACGTCGGGGCTCCGCCCGTCCGCCGAGGCCATCACGGCGCGTTCGACGTCCACGTCGAGCACCGCGCGACGTGCGATCTCGAGCGCCGCGTCGCGCGCGTTCACTTCACGTGCGGATCGCCGCGATCGACGACGTGCGCGCCGAGCACCTCGTGCCATGCGAAGCCGAGACCGAGGAACAGCGTGCGGCCGCCCGGATCGCCGCTCCCTTCTCCCTCGAGTCGCTGCGCCGACCAGCGTGCGTTCACCGAGAGGCGGAGCCAGAGGCCGGACGCGTTCCCGGTGATCGGCGCCTCGATCGCTAGACCGGCGAGGAGCCCGGGGCGCTGGACCGCGCTCGCGCGGCGGACGCTGAACCACGTACCGAGATCGATCGCGAACGAGTCGATCAGCAGATCGAAGAAGCGGCCGCTCCCCTGCTTGTTCTTGAGGAACCGCGCGGGGAACAGCGGCCGCAGCTCGACGCCGGCAGCGACCGAGCGGCGCACGTCACCCGCCGTGTCGCCGCGCTTCAGCGCGTCGGCCTCTTCGTACTGGACGAACGCACCCGCGGCTTCGAGGTAGCGGAGGCGCACATCGGCGGTGAGCGCGGTGCGACCGGTCGACGAGAAGAGCCCGCCGCCGAGGCCGCCGACGAGCGTCATGTCGCCGTCGAGCCGCCCGTACGCGCCATCGCCGTCCGCCGCGCGCGCACGTCCGGGAACGAGCAGCAGCACGCCGGCGACGACGACGGACGCCCCACACGAGACGCGCATCAATCGTAGTATTCGTTGCCGAGGTGGGTGATGAGCTCTTCGTTCATCATCCAGCGCATCGTGTTCTTCAGCTTCATCGACTGGATGAAGAGATCGTGCTCGGGGTAGAGCCCCGGCGCGTGCATCGGGCTCTTGTAATAGAACGAGAGCCACTCCTGGATCCCGTGGAAGCCTGCGCGGTGCGCGAGGTCCATCAGGATCGCGAGGTCGAGCACCAAGGGCGCCGCGAGGATCGAGTCGCGACACAGGAAGTCGATCTTCAGCTGCATCGGGTATCCGAGCCAACCGAAGATGTCGAGGTTGTCCCAGCCCTCCTTCGCGTCGCCGCGCGGCGGGTAATACTCGATGCGGACCTTGTGATAGATGTCGCCGTAGAGCTTGGGATAGAGCGTCGGCTGGAGGATGTGCTCGAGCACGCCGAGCTTGCTCACCTCCTTGGTCTTGAAGTTGTCCGGATCGTCGAGCACCTCGCCGTCGCGGTTGCCGAGGATGTTCGTCGAGTACCAGCCGCGGAGGCCGATCTGACGCGCCTTGAGGCCGGGCGCGAGGATCGTCTTCATCAGCGTCTGACCCGTCTTGAAGTCCTTGCCGCTGATCGGGACCTGACGCTCGCGCGCGAGCTCGAACATCGCCGGGAAGTCGCAGGTGAGGTTCGGCGCGCCGTTCGAGAACGGGACCCCCTGGCGCAGGCACGCATAGGCGTAGATCTGCGACGAGGAGATGCCGGGATCGTTGTCTTCGAGGCCCTGTTCGAAGGGCTTCATCGACTGGTGGACGGCGCTCGGCTCGATGTAGATCTCGGTCGATCCGCACCACACGGCGACCGCGCGCGAGGCGCCGGACGTCGCGAGGAAGTTCTTGATGTCGTCCTCGACCTGGTCCGCGATCTCCTTCTTGTTCTTCCCCTTCTTCACGTTCGTGCCGCTCAGGCGCTTCACGTACTCGGGGTAGAAGGCGGCGCTCATCGGCTTCATGGCGGAGAGCTCGTCCTTGATCGGATCGAGGTGATCGCGCGAGAGGACCTCTGCGTGGCGCGCCGTCTCGTAGGCATCCTCCGCGAAGATGTCCCACCCGCCGAAGACGAGATCGTCGAGCCCGGGGAGCTGGAGGAAGTCCTTGATCAGCGGCGAGCGGTTGTCGGTGCGTTTGCCGAGCCGGATGGTTCCCATCTGGGTGAGCGCGCCGATCGGCTCGCCGAGGCCACGTCGGGCGAGGAGACATCCGGCGACGAACGTGGTCGCGACGGCTCCCATGCCGGGGAGGAGGATCCCGAGCTTTCCTTCGGGCTTCTTGATCGAAACGGGCTGCTTCACGCGTGGACTCCTTCGGGCTGTGACGCCGCACGACCTACCACGGCGACCGCATGACGGGGAGCGGTCGTTGACCCGTGCACGCGGTGCAAGTGCATTTCACGGGCCGAGGATGCCGTACGGGCAAAGACGGTTTCCGCGAGCCGCGACCCGTGCCTACGCCGCCCGTTGTGGTGCGGGAGTCACGCCCGCTCGAGAGGTCTCAGGGGGGCTTCGGAAGCTTGTACGGGAGGGTCGGCGTCGGGGTCCCCGCGAGGATCGCGTAGCGCGCGAGGTTGCCGAGCACGCGCGCGACGTACCCACGCGTCTCGAGGAACGGCGTCCGCTCGATGAACACGTCAGCGTCGAGATCGCCGGCCTCGCGCATCCACCGCTTCACGGCGCCGGCGCCTGCATTGTATGCGGCGACCACGAGGGGCATCGTCTCGGCCTTGCGCTCGGGCGAGGCCTCCGGGCCCGCGAGCTCGACGAAGAGCGCGCGCAGGTGACGCGCCGCGAGATCGAGCTGGAGGTACGGCGCCTTGAGCGCCGCGATGTCGGTCGGATCGAGCGTCATCCCGATCTGCGCGGCCGTCGTCTGCGCGGTCTGTGGCATGAGCTGGGCGATCCCGACCGCGCCGGCGAAGGACACGACGTCCACCTTGAACGCGCTCTCCTGTCGCAGGATCGCGTGCATCGTGCCGCGGGGCAGCCCTTCGCGCGCTTCGAGCGCCGCGACCACCGCCTCGTACGGCGTCGGATACGCGCAGCGCCACGCCCACGCGTTGGTCTCGCTCGGCGAGCGGTCGAGCACGAGCTCGAGGCCTGTCTTGTATGCCTCGAAGCCAGCGTCGAGCGCCTCGAAGAGCACACAGCGCGCGGCGCGGTCCTTCGGTAGGCCCGCGCGGTCGACGAGGATGAACGCGTCGTGGTGGAGACCGCCGCGCTCGAGCAAGCGCGCCTCCGGTGCGAGCGCAGGCGGCGACGATGCGAGGACCGGGCCGAGCGGCCACGCGTCGAGCGACCGACCGAGCTTCGCGAGCCGGGCGCGCGCCGCGAGCTCGAGCCACGAGTATCCGTGCGTGCGCTCGAGCCGCTCGTAGGCGGCGATCGCGAACGCCTTGTCCCCGGCGCGCTCGGCCGCGATGGCCTCGAGGAGCTCGAGGCGCGCGCGCGCGAACGCATCGGTCGCGTAGGTCTCGCTCCCGGCGAGCGCGTGGAACGTCTTCTGCGCTTCGTGCGACGAGCCGGCCTCGAGGAGCGCGATCGCGCGCGCGCGCTTGGCCTCGCGGACGTTCGCCGCCTGCCCCGGGTGCTTCGCCCAGGGACCCGCGAGGTAGCGATCGAACGCGGCGATCGATTCCTTCCACTTGCCGGAGAGCCACCGCAGGTGGCCCGCGAGATAGGCCGACTCCGCGCCCCACTTCGACCCCGGGTGCGCCTTCGCGAGCGCTTCGTAGGCGACGATCGCGAGCGCGTCGTCCCCGCTGCGGCTCGTGGCACGCGCCGCGAGGAAGCGATCCTCCTCGACCTCGTCGTCCTGCGCCTTCGTGTGCGGGAGCGCGATCGCCTCCTCGAGCGCGACCTTGGCTTTCGCATACGACCGCGCCTTCCACAGGACGTGCCCTTTCGCGCGCGCGATCGTGCGTGCGGGCGTGCCGGCGGCTGCGGCGGCGGACACCGCGTGCAGGGCTTCCTCGCCCTTACCGAGGTTCGCGAGCGCATCGGCCCGGGCGAGCCACGCTTTGCCGTCGAGGTCGGGCGCGGCGTTCGGTTCGCCGTTCCTCACCGCGGCGTCGAACGCGAGGGGGTGCTCGACGAAGAGCTTGCGACGATCCGCTTCGATCGCCGCGAGGAGCTCCTTCGAGCTCTCCTTCGCGAGCGCGCGCAGCACGCGCAGCCGCGTGACCACCAGCGTGCCGACGGGGAGGCCGACGCGCGCGCCTCCCTCGATCGCCTCGCCGAGCGCCGCACGCGCACCCGCGAGCTCCCCCGCGCCTTCGAGCGCCTTCGCGCGCGCCCACGCAGCGAGCGCGCCCTTCCGCTCGGCGAGACCGCCCGGTCCGACGATCGCGAGCGCATCCTTCCACCGCTCCGCGCAGAGCAGCGCGTCGACGCGCAGGCGCTGGATCACCTCGCCGAGCTTCGCCGCGTCGGGCTCCTTCGCGAGCGCCGTCGCGAGAGCCTCGCCGCGCTCCCCCTCGGCGCGCGTGCAGCGCCCGACGGCCACGCGCAGTCGCGCGAGCTTCACGTGCAGCGCGCCCTGCTCGGCCCCTTTCTCGGAGGCGGCGAGCGCGTCGAGCGCGCGTCCCGCGGGCTCCCACGCCTCCGCCGCGACGAGCGAAGGCCACGGGACGAGCGCGATCGGATCGGGCGCGCCGGATGCGGACGCAGCGACGGACGCGGAGGCGATCGTCGCCGAGACGGACGCGGAGGGCGTGACCGAGGCCGATGCGGAGGCCGGGGTCGTGGCGACGTCACCGCGGCGCGCATTGCCGCAGGCGAACGACCAGCCGACGAGCGTGAGCACGCTCGCGGTCGCGAACGCCGCGCGCCGCGCCCGACTCCCCGCCATCGCTCAATCCTCGTCTTCTTCGGCGTCGCCTTTGCGGCGCTTGCGCTTGTAGCGCACGCGGATCGGCGTCCCCTCGAAGCCGAAGCGCTTGCGGATCTGGTTCTGCAAGAACCGCTGATAGCTGAAGTGGATGTTCTCCGGCTCGTTCGTCACGACGACGAACGTCGGTGGCCGCGACTCGGCTTGCGTGACGAAGTAGAGGCGCACCGCGCGTCCGCCCATCGTCGGCGGCGGGTGCGTGGCGAGCACCTCTTCGAAGAAGCGATTGACCTCGCCGGTCGTCACCCGTGCCGTCCACGCCTTGCGCACCGACGAGATGGTGTCGACGAGGTGCCCCACCCCGCGCCCGGTCTTCACCGAGAGGCGACAGATCGGCGCCCACGGCGTGAAGGAGAGCTTGTCGCGCGCGTCGTCCTCGAGGCGCTTCAGCTGGCTCGCGTCGAGGAGATCCGTCTTGTTCAGCGCGATCACCACGCCGCGTCCGCGATCGACCGCGAGACCGAGGATCTTCGCGTCCTGCTCGGCCACGCCCTCTGCGGCATCGCACATCAAGACCACGATCTCGGCGCGCTCGATCGCGCGGACGGCGCGGAGCACGCTCACGGACTCGACCGTCTCGCTCACCTTGGACTTCTTGCGGATGCCCGCGGTGTCGAGGATCACGAGCGGCTGCTCGACAACGGTAATCTCGCCGTTCTCGCCCTTCATCTTGCGCGAGTACCGGACGAGCGCGTCGACTGTGTCCCGCGTCGTGCCCGGGCGGTCGTCGACGAGCGAGCGCTCGGTGCCCACGAGCTTGTTCAAGAGCGAGCTCTTGCCCGCGTTCGGGCGGCCGATGAGCGCGATGCGCGGCACGTCGTCGAGGCCGGCGAACGGGTCGAGCGCGTTCGGATCGTAGACCGGGAGCGCCGCGACGAGCGTCTCTTCGAGCTCTGCGGCGCCGCGGCCGTGCAGCGCGGAGACGGGGATGATGTGCGGCAGGCCGAGCCGGTACGCATCGAACGCGAGCGCGTCGACCGCGGACGAGTCGGCCTTGTTCGCGACGTAGATGACCGGCTTGCTCGTGCGACGGAGCATCTTCACGGCCTGGCGATCGGCCTCGGTGACGTCGACCGTGGCGTCGAGGACGCAGATGATGACGTCTGCCTCCTCGATCGCGATCTGCACCTGGCGCGCGATCCCCTGCTTCATGGGATCGTCGCTGCCGGGGTCGAAGCCGCCGGTGTCCACGAGCGTGTACTCGACGCCGCGCGCGAAGGCGTCCGCGTAGTTGCGGTCGCGCGTGACGCCGGGCTCGTCGTGGATGATCGCGATCTTCTGACCGGCGAGGCGGTTGAACAGCGTCGACTTACCGACGTTCGGGCGGCCGACGATCGCGACGAGGCCGCGCGCCACCCCTGCCCGTGCGCTCGCGGGGATCGGATCTTCGTCGTGCGGGCGCTGCGGTCGGTGGCGAGTCATTCGGGGAGAGGTCCAGGGTCTAGGGTCTAGGGTCTAGGGTGAAATCGAGACGGAGAGCCGCTTCGAGCTTCGTGTGCAGAGATGAGAGGCGGCTCGAAAGCGAAGGGTCCAAGGCCGGAGATCTTCTCTCTCTCGAACCCTGGACCCTAGACCCTAGACCCTAGACCTCAGTAGTGCGTGAGCCACTCCGGGTGCGTGTTGTCCGCGCCCTTCACGACGTCGAAGTAACGGGCCTGCAGGCGCGTCGTCAGCGGACCGCGCTTGCCTTCGCCGATGGTGCGGTTGTCGACCTCGCGCACCGGCGTGACCTCGGCGGCGGTGCCGGTGAAGAAGCACTCGTCGGCGAGGTAGAGCTCGTCGCGGGTGAGGCGGTCCTCGACGACGGGGATGCCCTCTTCGCGGGCGAGGATCATCACCGTGTCGCGGGTGATGCCCGCGAGGATCGACGACGCGAGCGGCGGCGTGACCAGCGTGCCCTTGCGCACGATGAAGATGTTCTCGCCCGAGCCCTCGGAGACGTACCCCTGCGGATCGAGAAGGATCGCCTCGTCGTAGCCGCCGAGCTTCGCCTCGCGCTTCGCGAGGATCGAGTTGGTGTACTGCCCCATCATCTTGGCCTTGTTCAGGCCGACGTTGATGTGGTGACGCGCGAAGCTCGAGATCTTCGTGCGGATGCCCGACTGCAGGGCCTCGTCGCCGAGATAGGCGCCCCACTTCCACGCGATGACCGACACCTTGGTCGGGTTGTTCACGTAGATGCCCATCGCGCCCTCGCCGACGTAGGCCATCGGGCGGAGGTAGCCTTCGGTGAGCTTGTTCGCCTTCAGGACGTCGGTGCACGCCGTGATCACCTGCTCCCGGGTGAACGGCATGGGCATCAAGCAGAGCTTGGTCGTGTCGAACAGCCGGTCGATGTGCTCGCGGAGGCGGAACACCGCCG
>JBKJQC010000094.1:0-5290 GCA_046593995.1 Polyangiales bacterium | reverse complement strand
GGAGCCACTCCCTCCGGGAGGGGGCGGGGGAGGGTAATTCGCGCCGCGCGTCAGCGCGGCGGATGCCCTGCACCTACTTCGCGGGCTCTTCGCGCGACAGCTCGGTCACGACCTCGGTCACCATCTTGTGGATCGACTCTCCGAGGGCGTCGGCCATGGCCGTGGCGATCGCTCCCGCCTCCGTCTCCGAGACGGCGGCGGTGATGTCGTGCTCCACGACCAGCGTGCGCTGGGCGACGACCACGCGATCGTTGCGGAGCAGCCACGCCACTTCGACGCGGGCGGTGTGACGCGGGACACGTAGCTCTTCGAACGCGTTGAGGTCGATCTCCAAGGTCAGAGCGCCGCCGCCGACGACCTGCTGGATGTGCTGCTCCTCGAAGAGCGCGCGCGACATCGCGCGACGGAGATAGGACTCGGGCCGCTCGGTCCAGCGCAGGTGCTCGTAGAAGCCGATCTCGAACTCGGAGGTGCGGAACGCGATCTTGTCGCGCAGATGCGAGGCAGAGGTCACGCGGCCGAGCTTCAGCTGGAGCACCTTCGCGCCCGGCTTGTCGGCCGCCATCGCGGTCGAGGTCGACCGACGCTCGGGGGAGAAGTAACGGAAGACGACGGACTCGTTCTTCTGGAAGAGAGCGCACGACGCGCAGAGGAGCGTCGAGAGAAGAAGCGCGGAGACGCCTGCTCTCATTTCTTGCCGCCTCCTTTCATCAACATGTCGGGGTCGCGCTCGAGCGCATCGGCGATGCGACGGATCGAGTCCATCACCTCACGCGCCTCCTTCAGCGTCAACTCGAGCTCGCTCGTGAGCCGCGGCGAGCTGAAGCCGGAGGCGAGGTCTCCGACCGCCTCGGTCGTCTTCTGCGCGCTCGCGATCAGGCCCTTGTCGCCGTCGAGCCGCGCGATCACCGCGTTCGCCTTCTTGATCGTGGCGCCGAGGTCAGCGATCACGGCCTGCGCGTTGGCAGACAGCTTCCCGGTGTCGACCTTCGCGATGGCGGTCTGTAGCGATGCGAGCACCTTGTTCGCGTTCGCCAGGGTGTCGCCCGCGGCTCGGGGGAGCTGCTGTTTCTCGACCTGGTCGAGGATCGCGCTCACCTGCGTCGTGACCTTGAGCACGCTGTCGGCGATCTCCGGCATCCGATCGACGGCCTTCACGACGGCGGCCTCGAGGTTCTTCATCGTCGAGACCACGGAAGGGATGTAGTTCTCCGGCGTCGGGAACGGCAGCACCGGCAGCGGGTGATAGCGGACGTCGAAGAAGTCGAGCTGGAGGAACTTCACGCCCGTGATCCCCTGCGACGCGAGCTCCACGCGCAGCTCGGGTGGGATGCGGATGCGCGTCTTTCCCGCGGTTCCGTCGCTCAGTCCGAGCTCGGAGAGATCCTTGATCGTCAGCTCGGACGTCACGCCGACGCGGCGTCCATCGGGTGCGATGTCGATCGCCGAGACGGTACCGATGATGACGCCGCGGAACTTCACGGCCGAACCCACCTCGAGCCCTTGCACCGACTCGTCGAAGAACGATCGATACTTCACCGACTCCTTGTGCAGGCTGCGCGCGCCGAGGAAGACGACGGTGCAGAGCGACAGCACGAAGCCGAAGACGACGAAGAGCCCGAGCTTCCAGTGGTTGGTGGGGGAGGCCATCAGGCTTCTTTCGGTAGGCGGTTGAAGAAGGCATGCACCCGTGGATCGGTGCTCTTGTCGCGCAGCTCGCAAGGATCGCCGGTCGCGATGATGCTCTTCGTCTCCTTGTCCAACATGATGCAGCGCTTCGCGATCTTGAAGATGCTCGGGAGCTCGTGGGTCACGAGCACCACGGTCAGGCCGAGCACCTGATTGAGCGTGATGATCAGCTCGTCGAGCTCGACGGCGCTCACCGGATCGAGCCCTGCGGAGGGCTCGTCGAGGAAGATGAGATCTGGCTCCAGGGCCATGGCGCGCGCGATGGCCGCGCGCTTCTTCATTCCGCCCGAGAGCTCGGCCGGATACTTGTTCTCCGCCCCTTCGAGGCCGACGAGCTTGAGTTTCGCGAGGACGATCGCGGCGATCGCGAGGTAGGGGAGGTCCGTCCACTCCTCGAGCGAGACGCCGATGTTCTCACCGACGGTGAGCGAGCCGAAGAGCGCTCCTGACTGGAACATCACGCCGTAAGGCGGCCGGCCGACCTCGAGGCTCGGTCGGCTGCCCGCGACCTCGATGTCCCCGGAGAGCGGCGTCTCGAGCCCGACGAGATAGCGCAGCATCGTCGACTTGCCGCACCCGCTCCCTCCGAGGATCGCGAAGATCTCGCCGCGCGCGACCTCGAACGACGCGTCCTTCTGCAGGATCACCGCCTCTCCAGAGGGACCGGGCCACCCCATCGTCAGGTCCTTCACCTTGATCAGCGCGCTCATAGGTGGAACGCGTGGAAGAAGATGGTGAATCCGGCGTCGATCACGATGAGGGCGAAGAGGATCGAGACGACGGACGCGGTCGTGCGGCGCCCGACGCCCTCGGCGCCGCCGGTGGTCGCCATCCCCTGCTGACAAGAGATGAGCGCGATTGCCATCGCAAACACGACGCTCTTCACCAGACCGGAGAAGACGTCCCACATGGTGACGGCCTTCTGCGTCTCCGAGAGATATCCACCGACGGTCAGACCGAGGCTGGTGATCCCGACGACGAGGCCGCCGAGCATGCCGACGAGATCGCCGACCAACGTCAGGAGCGGGAGCACGATCATCAGCGCGAGCATGCGCGGCAGCACGAGGTAGCGAATCGGGCCGAAGCCCATGGTGCGGAGCGCGTCGATCTCCTCCGACACGTTCATCGAGCCGAGCTCGGCGGCGAACGCCGCGCCGGAGCGACCGCAGAGGATGATCGCCGTCATCAGCGGGCCGAGCTCCCGCGTGATCGAGAGCCCGACCAGGTCGGCGACGTAGATGTTCGCGCCGAACTGTTTCAGCTGCGTCGCGCCCTGGAACCCCATGACGAAGCCGACGAGGAAATTGATGAGGACGACGATCGGTACGGCGTCGGCGCCCGCGCGCTCCATGGTCGGCATCACCTGCTTCCAGTTGCCGGTCTTCGGCTCCTCGAGGAGTCCCACCCCGGCCAGCACCGAATCGCCGAGGAAGCCGAAGACGAGCTTCAGCTCCTTGAAGAAGTCGAGCGTGCTCCGTCCGAGCTGGGAGAACGCGCTCTCGGCTTTGACGCGGACGCGCCGCTTCGCTCGGATGTCGCCCTTGTAGAGGTGGATGAGCGCTTGGACGTTGTCGCCCGCGCCCTTGAACTCGGCCCTCACGCCGCGGGCGGCGAGCTCGCTCCGGAGGTGGACGAGGAGCGCCATCGTGCCGCCGTCGATCGCGTCGACGTGCGTCATGTCGAACGCGATGCGATCGCCGGTGTTCAGGCTCGAGATCTTGTTCGAGACGTCGGACCAGATCACGCCCGCCTCGGCGAAGACCAGCTTTCCACGCAGCGAGAGCCGGCGTCCGTCGTCTTCCTGCTCGATCTCGATGATGGAGAGGCGCGGGGGGACGTCCGTGGTTCGCATGCAGTCGTCTCCTCGGCGAGCGGATGAGACGGAGCGCGTGATCGCGCCGAATGCCGCTCGGATAGACGGGGCCGCACTGTTGGATGTCCCTCGCGAGGGACGGTGGCGTTCGGGTTTCGGGAGCGCGACGGGAGGGGTCGTTGCTAGCACCGCGACGACGATCGCCGCCGTGTCTCCATCGACGACCGGCGTGCTCGGCAATTGGTGCAACGTCGTCGTGCTATCCAACACGGATGAACCCTCCCGAGGGAACGACGCTCACGCCAGTTCCCTTGCGCGAGTCCGAGCTACCGAGCGTATCGAGCACTCCGCCGCGCCCTTCGACGGTGAAAGGCCGGAAGGTCGGGCTCTCGATCCTGCTCCTGCTGGCGTTCCTCGCCGTCTCGCGGCTGGCAGAGCCGCTCTGGGTGGGCATCGCCTTCGGGACGATGATGGCGTTCACCGCGCAGTCGACCTACCGCTTGCTCTGCAGGCGCTTCGGTGGGCGGCGCGGCCCGGCTGCTGCGGTGACGACGGTCACGGCGGGCCTCGTGGTCGGAGCGTTCGGCGTGTTCGTGGTGTGGATCCTCACGCGCGAGGTGCTCACGCTCGTCGCGCTCGTGCAGCACAAGCTCGCTTCGGGGTCGCTCGCGGATCTGATCGGCGAGCGCGGCGTGAAGCTGCTCGGCCGGTTCGGTGTGAACCGCCACCAGATCGGGCCGCGCGTGAGCGAAGAGCTGTCACGCGCCACCGGCTGGGCGGCGGGGGCTGCGAGCACGGTCTTGCAGGCGGCGACGAGCGCGACGCTCGGTCTGATCGTGGCGCTCCTGACGATGTACTACGTGCTCCTCGAGTGGCCGCGGCTCCCGGTGCGCCTGGAGCGCGTGCTGCCGCTCGACCCGCTCCACACGCGCGCGTTGATGGCAGAGTTCCGCGACGTCGCGCAGGGCGCGCTCGTCGGGACGATCGCCACCGCGCTCGTCCAGGGCATCCTCGCGGCGATCGGCTTCGCCATTGCCGGCGTCCCGCAGGTCCTCACGTGGGGCCTCCTCACGGCGCTCGGATCGTTCGTGCCGGTCGTCGGGACGGCCGCGGTCTACGTGCCGATCGCCGCGTATCTGATCCTCACCGGCTCTACGGGCGCCGGCATCTTCGTCCTCGTGTGGGGCATCGTCGTGGTGATGGCGATCGCCGACTACGTGATTCGCCCGCGCATCGTCGGTGGAAAGGGGCAGGGCCACCCCTTTCTCCTGCTGATCGCGATCCTCGGCGGCCTCGAGGTGTTCGGCCTCGCCGGCCTCTTCGTCGGCCCGGTGCTGATGACGATGTTCGTCGCAGTGTTCCGCATCTACGAACGCGAGATCTGACCCAGAATTTCCCCCCGGGGTTCAGCCGGGTTCAGCCCGGGGGAAAATCTCGGGTCGCTTGAGATCTAGCGCAGAGCAGCGGCGATCGACGCGGGCGCAGGCGCGAGCTCGCCACGGGCGGCCATGTACGTCCCGGCCGCGCCACCGAGTGCGATCCACCCGACGACCATCGCCGCGAGCAGCACGCGCTCGACGCGCGAGCGCGGGCGGATGACCAGCGGGAAGGCGTCGTGCTCGGTGGGGGTGGACATCACGAGCCGAGACCACTGCAGGGTGCGTGCGCAGCCGAAGGCCGTGCGTCGGAGGCGGATCCATCCGTTCGGCGTGCGGATTTGGAGCCTCACGGATGGGAAATTCCAGTGGATCCACCGCGTGCAGCCGCCGACCGCGTCACATCGAAGTG
>JBKJQC010000080.1:0-2837 GCA_046593995.1 Polyangiales bacterium | reverse complement strand
TCGTCGAGGGCGGGAAGCTCGAGATCGTCGCCGACCCCGGGTCGCACGTTTTCACGCTGCGACGGAAGGGTTTCTCCGACGTCGTGGTCAACCGCTCGGATCCGCCGGGCACGCACGCCGCCGCGAAGCTCGAGCTCGATCGACTGCCGGCGTCGATCCACGTCGAGTCGGATCAACCGAACGCGATCGTCACGCTCGCCGGGAAGGACGTCGGTGTCGCGCCGGTCGACGTCTCGCGCCCGGCCGGGAGCTACGCGGTCTCGATCACGGTCGCTGGCTACGAGCCGTACAAGACCACGATCGACGTGAAGCCCGGCGAGCAAGCGAACTTGAAGGCGACGATGGTCCCTGAGACCATCTCGTTGACGAAGAAGTGGTGGTTCTGGACCGCGGCGAGCGTCGCGGTCACCGGCGCCGCCGTCGGGACGTACTTCCTCGCCCGCCCCGAACCGGAGCGCCCCGCGCCCGACGGTGGAGGTCTCGGATGGGTGCTGCGCGTCCCATGAGCGCGCGCCGGCGCATCGCGCCGATCCCGTCGATCACGCCGATGGCATTGGCGTCCGCGGCGATCGCGCTGTTCGCTCACGGAGGGTGTCGCGAGACACCCGCTCCGTACGGCGAGATCCTGGTCGTGGTCGACACCGACGTCTCGGTGCCGCGCTTCGTCGGCCGATTGCGTGTCGACCTCTTCACCGAGGACGGCACGTGGTTCGACGCGCGTGACATCGGCGCGCCGACCGTTCCGGACTGGCCGATCAGCTTCAGCGTCCTCGAAGAAGACGAGACCCACGGCCGCACGCTGTTGATGCGCCTGCGTGCGTACCCCGACGCGAAGGTCCGCGACTATCACGGCGAGCGCTACGTACCCGCGGCCGCGTGGTCCGAGCCGACCACGCCGTCGAGCCTCTCCGAGCTGTGCAACGGCGCGGCGAAGCTCGAGCTCGGGAAGTCGCTCACACTCCGTCGCGGCGCGAAGCCGGTCACCACGGTGACGGCGACCACCGCGCCGGACGGCACCGCGACCTGCGACCGCGAGACGCTCTCCGGCTCGGCCGCGGCGCGCGTCGAGATCACGAAGGAGGGGGACTATCGCTTCGAGATCGTCGCGTCGGTGCCCGACGGATCGAAGGGAGAGATCGGCGGTGACACGACGCTCTCGCTACGACGCGCGTGCGGCGACGTGCAGACGCAGCTCGCCTGCGACGACGACGTCGACGCCGCGCACGGAAACCGCTTGTCACGGATCGTCGTCCACCTCGCGCCCGGCTCGTATTGGCTCCTCACCGGCGGCAACGATCCTGCACCGGCGGACGTCACGCTCCGCGGCGATTTCGTCGATCAGTTCGTGACCACAGCGGGGAGCACCACGCCGGAGCCGGTCGGTCCGGAGTTGCCGCGCCTCGTCGTCTCGAGCGTCGACGTGACGCCGACCTTCGAACCCGAGCCGTCGGTCGCGATCGATCGATTGGTCACGCTCCGCCTCGAGCCCGGTGTACGCCGGACGGCATCGATCACGCTCCGCGGTGCGTGCCTCGGCGTGCAGAGCGATCTGCAGGGGAAGAAGTCGTGCGTGGACGCCGCGCAGCCGTCGTCCGACGCGGGCTTCGCGCCGCTCGCCGACGGGATCGATCGCAGCGCGCCCGCGCGGCTCGGGACCTGGAGCGGAGAGCAACGCGTGCCCTGCTCGGGGTCGCCGCGTGCCGGCGGCAAGAGCGCAGCCGGCACCGAGCTATTCGACGAAGACGTGTGCATCCAGGGCGGCGCGCTCTCACTCGGCGATCTCCTCGCGCTGCAGTCGGGCGATCTCCGTTCGAACCCCGAGCGCGTGTTCGTGGTGAAACCGTTCTTCCTCGATCGCTTCGAGCTCACGGTCGGTCGCTACCGCGAGGCCCTCGCCAGAGGCTTCGTCCCCCCGGACGCCGGCCCCATCGCGAACGAAGGTCCGATCGCGACCACCCCCAACGGCGCGTGCACCTGGAGCCTCGGCATGCAACGCGACGAGATGCCGCTCAACTGCACGAGCTGGGCGACCGCGCGTGCGCTCTGCCAATCGCTGGGCGGGGATCTGCCGACCGAGGCGCAGTGGGAGTTCGCAGCGACCGCCGACGGCAAGTCGTTCGAGTCGTTCTACCCCTGGGGAAACGACAAGCCCGGCTGCGATCACGCTGCGATCTACCGCGGCGAAGGGGCGACGCAGTGCGGGATGGGTCTCTTCGGACCGGTCGCGGTCGACGCGGCGCCGTGGGCTACGGCCGACGTCACGCCGGCGAAGGTCTCAGGCCTCGGCGGCAATCTCCGCGAGTGGACGCGCGATGCGTTCGTCTCGTACGCGCACCCGCTGTGGAGAGCGGCTGCGCTCGACGCACCGCTCGCCTGGCAGGACACGGCACCGCTCCGCTCGACGCGCGGCTCCGACTGGCTGTTCGGCCGCACGCTCTTCGTCGCGGGCTCGGTGCGCAACGCGCAGTCGCCGATCGCACGACTCGCCGATCTCGGGTTTCGCTGCGCACGACCGGGGGCGCCGTGAGGCACGTGCTGCTCGGGCTCTCGGCGGCGCTCCTCAGCTGCGGCGCGCGCGTGCTGCCGCCGCTCGGTCAGCTCGTGCTCTACGTCGACACCGACGCGACGGTGCCCCCCGCGCCCGATACGCCGACCGATCCCGATCGCGTCCCCGCGATCCTCGACCGCATCCGCTTCGAGGTCTTCCGCGACGGTCAGCCGGTGCCGTTCGGTCAGAACGCGCGCGACTTCTTCGTGCACGAGGGGCTCTTCCGCACGCAGCGTGTGTCGGTCGGCATCGTCCCGCCGCCGGGCCAGGGGAACCTCACCGCGCGCAT
>JBKJQC010000053.1:0-6851 GCA_046593995.1 Polyangiales bacterium | reverse complement strand
TGCGATCGCCGGCGAGACGCGGCTGGGTGCGCGCGGCAGCACTTCACGGACCTCCGTGCCTCCGCGCCTCCGTGTTCAATCCGAGCGTTTGAGAATCGCGGTCGGCTATTTAGAGTCGAGAGTCTAGAGTCGAGAGCCCGAGCGGAGCCGAGGAGCGCTGCGATGTCGTCGTGTCTCCTCTCGTCTCGGGTCTCGTCTGGGAGCTCTCGACTCTGGACTCTCGACCTCTCGACCTCTCGACTGACGACGGACGACTGACGACGGACGACTTCTTCAACAGTCTTCGCAGGCGAGGAACCCGGAGGCCCCACCGCCGCCCGGCACGCTGAACTTGCAGCAGCGCCCTCCGCAATCGGCGTCGCAGAGACAGAGCTTGCGGCACTTGTTGTCGACGCACGTGAGCTTCGACGTGCAGGTGTCCGTCTGCGCGGTCTTGGTGCAGAAGGCGCCCTCTTGCAGGGCTGCCAGTCCGACGCAGCGCCCCGCCTGCATCTTCGAGTCGTCGACGTCGCAGCGCGCGGCGGCGTTGCAGCCGGTGTTCGCGACGGGATCGCACGTCGCGCTCGTGAACGGCAACGTGCACGACATTGCGGTCTCGCCCGCGGTCTCGGTCGCGGCCTCGCTCCCGGGAGAATCCGCGGCCGGTGCATCCGACGACGTGCTGCCGGTGTCGGCCGCTTCCGAGTCTTCGGGCGGGGCGGAGGTGTCTTCCTCCTCGGTCCCCGTGTCCTTCGCGGGACCCGAGGTCTTCGTGTTCGGATCCTCGCTCGGGCCGCCGAACCGGCAGCCGCAGAGGAGCGCCAGCGCCGTCGCGAGCGGCCATGCACGAGACGCGCGCGTCATGACTTCACCGCGATGTAGAGGCCACCTCCGAAGATGATGCCCTGGCTCGACCAGCCGGGCCACCCCGGGTTGTTCGTCTGCAGACCGTTCCGTCCGGGCATCGGTGCGCCGTTGGCGGTTGCGTCGTCGGGGACCTCGTCGGTGACGAGCGCCGGGGTGCGGTTGATCCCGTCGGGCGACGTCGGGGTCGAGATCTTCCGCGTGATGCGCTTCGGCAGGTAGTGGAGCTGCATCTGCGCGCCGAGGTGGATCACGGTGCCCCACAGCGTGACCGCTTGGTCGACGCCCAGGCTCGTGCCGATGCGATCGTTGTCGACGTAGTTGCTGCGACCCGTCTGCAGCGGCACGGGCGAGGGCTGGAACTCGACGTCGAGGAAGCCCGACGTCGCCCCTGCCTTGAGACGCACGCCCCCGGCGGGCGAGAGGGTGTCGAACCAACCGTACGCGGCGATCGGGCGATCGCTGTGACGATCGACGTAGTCCGACCAACGCACGTACTTCGCGACCGCGACCGCGGTGAGCGAGAAGTTCGAGCTCTTCAGGATGTCGTACGCGCTGCCGAGCGCGAACTGCCAGGGCACGTACGCGTGCGTGAAGTTCACCCCGGCAGCCTGCTCGATGCCGTTCGCGAGGAGAAAGGTGAAGTCGGTCTTGACCTCGAACTTCTGCGGAGTGTGCACCGTGCCAGTGAGGCGCAGTCGCTCGAGCGGCTTGTAGACGACGCCGAAGTGCGGCGAGACGGACGCATTCACGTCGACCTTGGAGTCGATCATGATGTCTTTGAACCGCCCCGCGTCGACGACGTACGTCGGCGTGTACGCCGTGGTCCGCAGGCTGAGCGTGAACGACATGCCGACCGAGATCTGATCGTTGATCTTGAAACCCGAGCCGAACGCGAGAGATGTCGCGGTCAAGCGATCGGCGTACAGCTCCGGGTGGAGGCTGTTCGTGAAGTACTGCTCGCGCTCGTCGCTGTAGAACGCCGCTGCGCCGGTGAACGAGCTGTACGGCACCATCGCGTAGAGGCCGATGGCGAGCCGGTCCTTGAAGAACTTCGTCACGAGGCCGATCGCCTGGTACCCGCGGGTGTGCTTCCCGCTGCCCTGACCCTGCCGCGGTCGCGCCGGCAGCGCGGGATCCGTCCCGCCGCCCGCGCGACCGTTGTTCAACCAGGTCGTCGGGAGCGGATAGCTGTCGAAGCGGCTGCCGTCGGCGTGCTCGGCGTTCTCGAGACCCTGCGGCACGTCGACCGAGGTCGAGGGGCGTCCGTCGAGGCTCACCGAAATCTGATCGCGGAGGAAGAAGGTGCCGAGCGTGAGCCCCGACTCCGCGTCCGGGAGGAACGCCGGGTTGAAGTACGTCGACGCGGCCGACGCGCCCGACGCCCGCGCCGTGAGTCCGCCGTCGCCCGCGACGCCGCCGGTCAGCTCGAAGAGCGGCGACGCCGAGGTGCTTCCCGTGGTGATCGTCGATGCAGCGAAGACGGCCGCGCCCGCGAGCGCGATGGGTAATCTCGCTCGGGTCCCTCCCGACAGGGGCCCCTCCCTCGAATTCACTGGTTCGCCTCGGGCACCAGCGTGTTCTTCAGCGTGCGCACCTTCCCGCAGATCTCGGCGTCGGTCCCCGTCGCCTGATCCGCGGTCAGCTTGTGCATCCAGACGTAGTGCTGGCTCGCGTCGCTGTCCGGCTGCGAGTTCTGCTCGAGGAGCGACGACGTCGAGCCGAGGATCTTCTGCTCGGCGTTCCACTTCACCGGGACCTTGAACTTGCTCGCGCCCTTCGCCGTGTTGCCGGCGTACTCGGTCCAATCGCGCTGCACGACGTAGATCTTGCCGGTGGCGCCGCCGGTCACGTTCATCGTGATTCCCTTCTGCGAGTCGTTGTCCCAGTCTTCCCAACCGGGCGTGGTACCCATCGCCTGCGCGGTCGGTAGCGGGACGCTCGGATCGAGGTACGCCGACACCGTCGCGCCGCGGACCACGTACTCCTTGGCGAACGTGAGCGCGCACTGATCGCCCGCGAGCTTGTAGGTGCCCTTGCGACCCGTGCTGCTGCACTTCTCGAGCATGCCGGGCCACGCCGCTTGACACTGCACGTTCGCCGCGAAGCTCGTGACCTTCGTGACCTCGTAGCCGCAGTGCAGCCCCTTCGTGACGGTCACGTTCTCGCCGTCCTGCTTGATCTCCAGGTAGAACCAGTTGTGCGAGGCCTGCTTCTGGCCGAGCGCCTGCGCGAGGACGCGCTGCGAGACGAGCCAGCGTCCGTTGAGATCGCACTCCGGGCTCGCCGCCATGCCGCCGCCTTCGAAGGGCGCGTCGATCATCGGGCCGGGTCCCGTGTCCTGCTCGGGGAGGGACCCGGTGTCGACCGTCGCGGAGTCTTCGTCGACCGAGCTGTCGTCGTCCGCGCCGGTCTCGGGCGCCACGGCGTTGCTGCCCACCGAGTCTTCCGCGCAGGCCGTGAGGAAGCACAGCGTCGCAACCGCGAAGAAGCTCGTGATCTTCGAATCCATGACTGGCCCCTTGCCGCGCGAAAGTGAAACGCGTTCTACTTCGAGTACCCCGCTTTTCCACGGATCGTCAAGGCACGAGCTGTGTGACGCGGTGCGGCGATCTGCACGAAAGGGAGCGTTCGACATGCGACTCGGACTGATGGTGGGCTACTCGGGCGCGCAAGTCGCGATTGACATCGGCATGGTACGCGAGGCCGAGCGCCTCGGTTTCGACTCCGTGTGGACCGCGGAGGCGTGGGGCTCGGACGCGGTCTCGCCGTTGGCGTGGATCGCCGCGCAGACCACGAAGATTCGTCTCGGGACGGGCATCATGCAGCTCCCCGGACGCTCGCCGGCGAACACCGCGATGACCGCGATGACGCTCGACGCGCTCTCCGGCGGTCGCTTCATCCTCGGCCTCGGCACGTCGGGGCCGCAGGTCGTCGAAGGGTGGCACGGCGTTCCCTTCGACAAGCCGCTCACGTGGCTGCGCGAGTACGTCACCATCGTGCGCAAGATCCTCGAGCGGAAGGAGCCGCTCGTGTTCGAGGGCACGCGCTACCAGATCCCCTACAAGGGTCCGGGCGCGACGGGCCTCGGCAAGCCGCTGAAGAGCATCCTCCACGGCAACCCGAAGATCCCGATCTACACGGGCTCCATGGCGCCGAAGAGCCAGGCGATGTGCGCCGAGATCGCCGACGGCATGCTGCTCACCTGCATGGATCCGGAGCGCTTCGACGTGTTCGCGCCGAACCTCGTCGAAGGCTTCGCCAAAGCCTCCACGCCCGAGACCGCCAAGACCCTCGAGCAGTTCGACATCGCACCGACGGTCGCCGTCATCGTCGGCGACGACGTCGACGCGTGTCGCATGCCGCTGAAGGCGAGCCTCGCGCTCTACATCGGCGGCATGGGCGCGAAGGACAAGAACTTCTACAACGAGTACATCCGCCGCATCGGCTACGAGGCCGAGGCGCTCGAGATCCAGAAGCTCTTCCTCGACGGCAAGAAGAACGAAGCGGCCGCCGCCGTGCCCGACGCGCTCGTGGACAAGCTCCACCTCGTCGGCCCCCCCGACCGCATCCGCGACCGCTTCCAGGCCTGGAAACAAGCCGGCCGTGATCGCCACGTCGGAACGATGGTGATCGGCGCGATGCAGCCGGAGGCGGTGCGGTTGATGGCGGAGTTGGCGATGTCCTAAACTAGCTAAGCTAGTCGACAGTCGTCAGTCGACAGTCGTCGGTCCGACGAGACGAGAGGTCGAGAGTCGAGAGTCTAGAGTCGAGAGCTCGGTGACGAGACGAGAGAGCCGCGAGAAGAGTTCGCGGCCAGTTCGGGGTCGCTCGGACTCTCGACTCGGTCTCGTTCTCGGTCTCGTTCTCGTCGGGCTCTCGACTCTCGACTCTAGACTCTAGACTCTAGACCTCTCGATCTCGTCTCGTCGGACTGACGACCGACGACTGACGACTCTTCAGAGCCACCAGCTCGCGACGTCCAGCGCGATCGCGTCGAAGGGCTCGATGCGCGCGTCGTTCTCGTCGCCCCATACGCCGAGCTCGACCCAGCGGCCGCCTTCGAGCCGGTAGGCGGTGACGGTCTGCGCCTCGACGTCGACGAGCCAGTGATGGGGAACGCCGATCACACCCAGTCGGGCACGATCGTGATCGCGGCGTCGGTCGGCAGCGACGGCATGCGCTCGCGACGCCACCCCGCCACGTCCGGTGAGATCTCTGGCGTGCTCGGCAGCTCGATGCCCGGCTCGGGGAGGATCCACCAGCCGCCGGGACCGCCGCGGCCGAGGCCGAACGGCCCGCGCAGCTCGGCGCCGATGGCGAGGCCCGCGTTCTGATGTGGCCCCCTTGGCCGCGTCATCGTGTACATGACGCCGTCGATGATCTCGCCCTTCACCCCGGGCGGCAGCGCGTCGAGGTCGGCGAGGGTCGGGACCTTGGGCGGCGGGTCCATCTCGGTTCTCAGGGTACTCGATCGCTTCGACATCCCCGAAGTCGACCCGACGCCGCGATGGGTTGCGTGCTCCCGATGCCTTGCCGGCGCGACGCTCTCGCTCTCGTACCCTAGACCCTAGACCCTAGACCCTAGACCTCTTCAGGCGAGGCTGAGCCCGGTGATCGACAGCCCCGCGTGCTTCGACGAATACTTCTTGTTCAGATGCAGGAGCACCGGCGTCAGGGCCTCGAGCGCGATGGCGTTGCGCAGGGGGCCTGCGTCGAGCGCGCGCGCGCCGAGCTCGCGGACGAGGGCCATCACGGTGTCCTTGGCGGGGACGTCGTCGCCGCAGACCAGCACGTCGCGCGCGAGAGGGGTGTCGACGTCGGCGAGGTCGGTCGAGCTCACGTGGTGGAGCGTCGCGATGACCTTGCAGGAGGCGCCGAGGATCGTCTGCGCTTCGAGCGCGCACGACTCACCGGGCGGGACGTGAACGGTGTGGATGGACGGCGGCTTCAGCGGCACCGTGAGATCGACGAGGATCTTCCCCTCGAGCGCGACGCGCAGAGCGCGCAGCGTCTCGCCGTGGGCGCCGTAGGGGACGGTGAGGACGACCACCTCCGACTCCATCGCGATCGCGGCGTTCTCGCCGCCGGTGATCAGCAGGCCGGCCGAAGGCTCGCTCAGCTCGCGCGCACGCTCCAGCGCACGGGCGGCGTCGCGCGAGCCGATGAGGACGCGATGTCCCGCGGCGGCCCACCGCGCGGCGAGCCCACGTCCTTCGCGCCCAGTACCGCCGACGATGCCGATCCGCATGGCTCCTCCTCGAGAGTGAAACATGTTCTACTATGAGTCGGCGCGGTGCGCCAAGGAGACTTCGTGACCCTCTCGTGCGAGCCATCCCTGTCCGTGCGCGCGCTGCGGGGCGTCCCCGTGGTCGAGCCCGGTGACGACCTGGCGGCGCTCGTCGTCGAGGGTCTGGCGCGCGAGGAGCTCGTGCTCCGGGATTCCGACGTGTTGGTCGTCGCGTCGAAGGTCGTCTCGCGGAGCGAAGGGCGCTTCGTCGACCTCGCGACGGTCGAGCCCTCCGCGGAGGCGCGCGCGCTCGGAGACGAGATCGAGAAAGATCCGCGCGTCGTCGAGCTCGTCCTGCGCGAGTCGGCGCCGCGACCGGGCGGCATCTCACGGAAGGCGCGCGGAGTGCTCGTCGTGCGTCACCGTCTCGGCTTCATCTCCGCGAACGCAGGGATCGACGCGAGCAACGCCAAGCTGGCCGCCGCGGAGCCCGGGTCGGGACCGTGGCTCCTGCTCCTGCCCGAGGCCCCGGATCGCTCGGCCGCGAACCTGCAGCGCGCGCTCGCAGAGCGCACCGGCGCGCGCGTGGGCGTCGTGATCTCCGACTCGCTCGGGCGGCCGTTCCGCCTCGGTACGCAGGGCGCAGCGATCGGCGTCGCGGGCGTCCCGCCGCTCTGGGATCGACGGGGCGAGCCCGATTTGTTCGGCCGGACGCTCGAGATGGCGATCGCCGCCGTGGCCGATGCGCTCGCGGCGATCGCCGATCTCGTCGCCGGGC
>JBKJQC010000035.1:0-10000 GCA_046593995.1 Polyangiales bacterium | reverse complement strand
TGCGATCGCCGGCGAGACGTGGCTGGGTGCGCGCGGCAGCACTTCACGGACCTCCGTGCCTCCGCGCCTCCGTGTTCAATCCGAGCGTTCGAGAATCACGCTCGGTCACTTAGAGTCTAGGCCGCGCTCACTTCAAGAGCTCCTCGGCGTAGCGTCGTCCGCCCTCCACCTCGAGCTGGATGACGCGCGTGGCGCCGACGGCGAGGAGCACCTCCTGCTGCCGCTGGTTCGTCGCGCGGGCGGCGATCTCGCGGATGCCGAGCTTCTTCAGCGCGGAGACCGCGAGGACGCTCGCCTCGAAGTCCTCGCCGAAGGTGACTACGGCGGCGTCGCAGGTGGCCGCTTCGATCGCGGCGAGGACGCGCGGGTCGGTGCCGTCCCCCACCACGGCGTGCGCAGCGAGATCCTTCACGGGATCCACCGACGCAGCGTTCTCGTCGACGATGATCAGCTCAGCGCCGCCGCGGTGGAGCGATTCGACCAACGGAGCGCCGAAGCTCCCGACTCCGATCACGAGGATGCGCCGCGCCATCAGCCGATCATGACCTTCTCCTCGGGGTTGCGATAGACCGTCGACTTCGGTTTCTCCGTGGCGGCGAGCGCGAAGGTGAGCGGTCCGACGCGGCCGATGACCATCGTCGCGATGATGATCACCTTGCCGGCGACCGTCATCTTCGCCTCGATCCCCGTCGAGCAACCGACGCTGCCGAACGCGGAGGTCGCCTCGAAGAGGACGAACAGGGGGGGTTGGTCCTCGAAGCAGAGGACGAGGAAGACCGAGATGGAGACGAGCAGCGCGCTGAGGAAGGTGACGACGATCGCCTTTCGCTGCACGCCGGCTGGGATCTCGCGTCGGAAGAGCGTCGGAGCTGGGCTCGACGACTGCTCGGCGCGGAAGGTCGCGATGAGCACGGCAAGGGTCGTGACCTTGATGCCACCCCCGGTGCTCCCTGGCGCCGCGCCGATGAACATCAGCGCGCTCATCACGCAGAGCGACGGTGCGCTCATGCGCGCGAAATCGACGCTGCCGAAGCCGGCGGTGCGCGCCGTGATCGACTGGAAGAGCGCGGCGAGCTCCTTGTCGGCACCGCGCAGCTCGGCGAACGACCGGTTCCACTCGAGCACCAAGAGCGGCACGGCGCCGAGGACGATCAGCATCGCCGTGGCGACGAGCACGACCCGCGCGTGGAGCGAGAGGCGTCGTCGGGGGCGTCGGAGCACGAGCTCGATCCCCTGCCTGCCGAGCTCCGACAACACCGGGAAGCCGAGCCCGCCGAGGACGATCAGCGACGAGATCACGGCCATCACCGGTACGTCGCCGACGAACGGCGCGAGGCTCCCGCGGAAGGGGGAGAACCCGGCGTTCGCGAACGAGCTCACCGAGAGGAAGATGGCGGACCAGAGCGCGCCGCCGCCGCCGGCGAGCGGGTGCGTGTCCTCGGGGTGCGCGCCGATCCCGGGACGGCCGTCGAACAGGAAGAAGAGGAGGAGCGCGCCCATGGCCTCGATGGCGAGCGTCCAGAGGATGATGCCGCGCACCGTGCCGCGCAGATCGGCGAGCGAGTCGGCGTCGACGACCTCGGCGAGCCGCACGCTGCTCTTCACCTCGAGACGACGGCCCGCGAGGATGAAGATGCTCGCCGAGAGGACCATGATCCCGAAGCCGCCGAGCTGCATCAGGAGCAGGATCACGAGCTGTCCGAAGAACAGGTACTGTCGGCCGACGTCGCTCACCGAGAGCGCACCGCAGAGCGCACCGGTCGCGTCGAAGAGCGCGTCGATGAAGACCGCGTTGCGCGGATCGGCCTGCGCGAACGGCGTCGCGAGGAGGAACGCGCCGAGGGTCGACGCGACGGCTGCCGACGTGATCAGCATCCGCGCGGGGTGCTCGGCCACGCGGTTGAAGAACCACACCGTTCGCTGTCCGCGCCCCGCGAACCCGAGCGCGGCGACGAAGCCCGCCATCGCGCCGTAGGTCCGGTAGACGTTGGTGAGCTGTTCGGGCGTCGCTCCCCGCAGCGGCGACGCGAGGAGCAGCACCTTGAGGAAGAGCGCGCCGAAGAGCAGCACGACGAACACGAGGTTCACGAGGATCGCCTGGAAGGTCGTGCCGCGCGCGCGCCGGAGCACGAGGACGGCCCACGGGATCGCCGCGAGGATCTGCAGGACCGTGAAGAGCCAGCTCCCCGTCCCCACGTCGCCGACCATCATGTCGATGGCCACGAGCGCCACCGAGCCGATGACGAGCAGCGCTATGCGAAGACGTTCCGGCACCGAGCGTCAGGCCTTCGGCGCAGGCGGGACCGGCGCCGCGGGGGCGAGAGGATCGATCGCCGTCGCCACCGTCTCGACGCCGTCGGAGCGCCACGCGCGGAAGAACGACCGCGCGCGCCCCATGACGTCGCGCTCGTGCTCGTCCGGCCAGGTGGCGTTCGCGACCGCCTCGAGGAACAGGCTCACGCGCTCGCCGACGACGCTGCGCTTCGTGGGCGACGAAGCCCAGAGCTCCTCGAAGACCAGGAGCTGCTTGCTCTTGCCGAGCCGCATGGTCTCGCGCGGATCGATGCCGAGCGCGCGCAGATCGTCGGTCATCGCCCACTGGGTCGCGAGGAGGTGCACGGTGATCTCGAGCGCGAACTTGGTGAAGCGCGCGCGCTGCAGCGGCCCCATCTCGCGCACGAGGAGCGGGAGGTACTGCAGCCCGAGGCCGACGTGTCGTGCCTCGTCCTTCTCGAAGTAGAGGAGGAGCTCGCTCAGGACCGGGCACACGCGCTGCTCGCGCACGCGCTGGAAGAGCGTGAGCGCGGTCGTCTCGACCTGCAGCTGCATGCCGAGGAGCTTGCACGCGAGATCGTCGGCCTCGAGGACGGCGTTGAGCAAGCGCTCGCCCGAAGGGTGCAGCGCGCGCGGTGCGCTGCCGGTCGCGCGCACCAGGTAGTCGTGGATCACGTAGAAGTGGCGCGCTTCGTCGTGGGCCTGGCTCGTCGCCGCCATCTTCGCGGCGAGGGGCTCTATGCGATCGGCGAGCTGCGCCGAGATCTTCCAAGCGGCGAGCTCTCCCCAGAGGATGGACGCGAAAACGCCGCCGAGCGGACCCTTCAGTGACTCCGGGACCTGGGGGCCGCCGTGCTTCGCGCAGAGCTCGTCGAGGACCTTCCGGCCGTCCCACGCGAGCTCCTGCCCACGGTGGTAGATGTTCGACATCCGATCGAAGCGACGCGCTTCTTCCGCGCTCGCCGCGAGGTCGATCGCTCGGTAGGTGAGGGCGCCCATCAGGGGTGCTTGCTCGCGGATGCGGACCTCTCGATGGGCCCGCCGAGCTCGTTCCAGCGGCGCCACCCCCCCGCGAGCGAGCGCACGTTGCGGTACCCCATCTTCTGCAGGTTGTCGGCGGCGAGCGCAGAGCGGAAGCCGCCGCCGCAGTAGAGGACGATCTCGCGGTCCTTGTCGGGGATGGCCTGCTCGACGTCGCGCTCGAGGACACCGCGTCCGAGGTGACGCGCACCCTTCATGCGGCCGGCGTCCCACTCGCGGTCCTCGCGGACGTCGACTAGTTCGAAGTCGCGCAGCTCGAAATCGCGCAATTCGAAGTCGGGCAACTCGACGTCGTCTCGACCGAGCCGCGCGAGGATCTCTTCGCAGCTGGTCTCGCGGATGCGGGAGCGTGCGTCTTCGACGATGGCGAGGAATCCGGGGGCGTGGTCCACGCCTCGCAGATTACCGCACGCAGCGCGCGAGGGTACCCGGCCGGGTCACGCGCGAGATGCGCGGGCCGCCGTGGCCGCTGCGGATCGCGACCTCGCGACCCTCGTGGAACACGATGGCCTCACCGGTCTCGGTGCACGCGATGGTCGTCGCCGCGGGCAGCGCGAGGAAGTCGACGAGGAAGGGCCAGCGGCTCGCCACCTCGTAGAGCGTGCACTCGACCGTCGCGTGACCGTCGCGTCCGTCGCGCGCTCCCTCGTGTGCGACGGCCTGCGCGACGGCGTGCGCGGGCGCGTCGGTGCAGCCGATCATCCAGCCGCTGTCCCCCCCGAGCGGCGCCGCCCGATCGAGCACGAAGCCCGCGTTGATGTCGCACTCGAGCAAGCGCCGGCAGACCTTGGCGCGATGCTCGATCGACGAGAACACGAGCTGGTCGCCGAGGCCGGCGCCTTCTGCGAAGTCCTGCTGGAAGCGGAGCTGGCACAGCGCTTCGTCGACAGAGACCACCCAGCGCGTCGGTGTCTCGCTCATACGGCCGCAGCCGCCCAGCATCTCGAAGGACGAATCGCGGGACGAGTCGCGGGTGCCGAGCGGCACGAAGTCCGGCTCGAGGAGGGTGAGCGCCTGCCCGTCCTCGGCGAGGGCGACGCGGAGCGACAGCCAGCCGACGCGAACGGTTTCGCCGGGATGGAAACGTTCGCCACGCGCGACGGCCCGTTCGAGGGAATCGATCAGCCGGCGGACGTCCGCGCTCGGCGTGCGTCGCTCGTCGTACGTCAGCACGAACTCGCGGTGGCGATGCCTCGAGCAGCCCTGCGTCGACGCTTCCAATCCCGCGCGTCGCGCGCTCTCCGGGTGGATGCGCTCCGCGGAGATGCGGGCATCTCCCGAGGTGTGCGGCGCGGTGGGGTTCGCCATTCTGCGGGTGTCGGATGCACGTGTCATCTGTTCCGCTCGCGGCGCCGCGCAATTGTCCGCGCGCGCGCTCGAGGCGCGCGATGAGCTCCCGAGTGTGATGGCAGCGTGATGGCGAGTGTGATGAGCGGGGACACTATGACGGATTCAGGAGCTCGGAGCCGCGTGGGGCGCGCGATCGAGCCGACGCAAGCTGGCGAATGCTGCAGCCCAAGTGACGACGACCAGGCATGTGCACGCACCACCCAGCACGACCGCACGAACCACCCCGAAAAGACGCGCCGTCACGCCCGATTCGAACTCTCCGAGCTCGTTCGACGCTCCCACGAACACCAGGTTCACCGCGCTCACCCGCCCGCGCATCTCGTCGGGCGTCGCGAGCTGCACGAGCAGCTGTCGGATGACGACGCTGATCATGTCGGACGCGCCGATGACGAACAGGGCGACGAGCGAGAGCGCGAAGCTCCGCGACAGACCGAAGACGATCGTCGCGCCGCCGAAGACCGCGACGCTGAGGAACATCGTCGCGCCGAGGCGACGCGTGATCGGCCTGTATGCGAGCCCGATCGCCATCGTCGCGGCCCCGAACGCGGGCGCCGAGCGCAGCACGCCGAGCCCGTGCGGCCCGACGTGGAGGATGTCGCGCGCGTAGATCGGGAGGAGCGCGACGGCGCCGCCGAAGAGCACCGCGAAGAGATCGAGCGAGATCGATCCGAGCACCATCTTGTTGCGGAAGACGTAGCGGAGGCCCGCGACGAGCGTCTCGAAGCTCATCCCTCTCGCCGAGAGCGGCGGTCTCGGCGCCATCCCCGTGACCGCGAAGAGCGCTCCGCACGCACAGGTCGCGGCCGTCGCGTAGACCAGCGGCGCCGAGCCGATGGCGTAGACCACCCCGCCGAGCGCGGGCCCGAGGATGGCTGCGAGCTGCCACGTCGAGGAGCTCCACGCGACGGCCGCCGGGAACACGTCGAGCGGCACGAGCTGCGGCAGGAGCGCGCTGTTCGCGGGTCCCGCGAACGTCCGCAGCACGCCGAGCAGGGCCGAGATCACATAGATCGCGGCGATCTTTTCGCCTGCCCCCGCGGGCATGCGCGCGACGAGGAAGAGCGCGAGCCCGCTCGCGACCATGCCGGCGTGGTAGGCGAGGAGGATCTTCCTCCGGTCGTAGCGATCGGCCGCGTGCCCCGCGAGCAGGGCGAGGAACAGCGCCGGAGCGAACTGCACGAGGCCCACGAACCCGAGGTCGAGCGGATCGTTGGTGAGCTCGTAGACCTGCCAGCCGATCGCGACCGACTGCATCTGCCCGCCGGTGACCGACAACGCCTTCGCGGTCATCGCGAGCCGGAAATCACGGTGCGCGAACGCGACGCGCGCAGTCACTCTCGCCTCACGCGCGCAGTGCTAGGCACGCACGGCTCGTGAGTCGAGAGGCGAGTCGAGAGGCGACCGCGCGCGAACCGGATCTCCGGTGCGAGGAGCGCACGCGGCCCCGTCGAGCTCTCACGCCCGAGGTCGTTCGCCGCTCGCTCCCATGTTGGCAACGCGACGAATATCCGGCGCAACTGACACTCGGCGTGCGAGCCTCCCGCCCATGAATTCGATGACCACGATGTTCCTCGCTGCCGCCGTCCTCGTCGGCACCTCCGGTGCTGCCTGCAAGAAGTCGATGGACAAGGCGGAGCTGGAAGGGAAAGTCCGCGAGACCGCGAAGGGGCTGCAGCTGGAGCTGAAGACGGTCACGTGTCCGGCGGAGTTCGCCGTGACCGCCGGCACGACCGTCACGTGCGATGCGACCGACGACGCGGGCACCGCCGGCAAGGTGAACGTCGCCTTCACGGACGGCGGCTTCAAGATGACCGTGCCGAGCGCAGTCGTTCAGACGAAGCTCAATGGACACGCGTCGGAGGCGTTCTCCAAGCTGACGGGCAAGAAGGTCACGGTCAGCTGCCCGCCGAAGACGATCTTCTCGGTGCCGGGAAAGGCGTTCAAGTGCGATGCGGCGGTCGAAGGCGTCGACGTGAAGCACACCGCCGAATTCGTCCCGAGCGAGAAGGACATCGACATGAAGCTGACCGCCGTCGGATCGACGGCAGTGGTCGCCGAGCAGCACGAGCCCGCGGGCGCCGACGCGCCGGATTCGCTGTGAGCTCTCGACCTCTATCCTCTCGGTGACCACGGAAGCATCATCGTCTCCGTGGACAGCTCCGCGCGCACCGCCCTCGGCACTGCTCTCGCGGGGGCGCTCGTCGTCGGCTTCATCCTGCTCGTCCGCGATCCCGTGAAGAGCGAGCCGCCGCCACCGCCGGCGCTGAACCTCCCGCCGCGCGGCTCCGTGGATCCAGCACGCGTGGACGAGCTTCCACCGGTGAACCCGACGACGTGCGACACCGGAGCAAGCATCGTGCAGGAGAGCGATCTGCCGTCGGCGAGCGTGTCGATCGGATGTGCGCGCGGTGAAGGGGACGCGCGACGTCGCGAGGGGAAGTGGGTCGTCCGCTACAAGGACGGTTCCATCACGGCAGGCGAGTACGCCGCGGCGTTGCAGCACGGGCCGTGGAAGACGTGGGATGCGGTCGGGAAGAAGATCCGCGAGACGCCGTTCGCCTCGGGCAGAGTGCACGGGATGCAGATCGAGTGGACCTCGAACGGCGAGCGCGCCGCCGTGCGCGAGTTCCGCGACGGCGTGCAGGATGGACCTTCGGTCGTCTATTTCCCCGGCGGACACGTCGTGCGCGAGATGTGGTCGCGCGGCACGCTCGTGTCGTCGCAAGCGAGCTCTCCGCCTTCGGCGTCGGCGTCGTCGAGCGCGAAGTGATCCTTCAGAGGTGCGTGCGGAGGAACGCCACCGAGCGACCCCACACGATCTCGTTCGCCTCGGCGCTCGCGAGTTGGTGGGTCTGGCCGGAGAGCGGCACGAACTCGTAGGTGCGCCCCGCCTTCGAGAGCGCGTCGGTGAGCTTGAGCGAGTTGACGAAGTAGACGTTGTCGTCGGCCGTGCCGTGGAAGAGGAGCAGCGGTCGCGACGGCGCCGCGTCGGAGACCGGACGCTTCGCCCAGGTCGTGACGTCCGCGCGGTCGTACGCTTCCTTGTTCGTGTCGGGCAGGCCGAGGTACCGCTCGGTGTACGCCGTGTCGTAGTCGCGCCAGTCGACGACGGGTGCTCCCGCCACTCCGACCTTGTAGAGGTCGCCGCGCGCGAGGATCGCGAGCGCTGCGAAGTACCCGCCGAACGACCAGCCGAACACACCCACGCGCGAGAGGTCGATCTCCGGGACCTTCGCCGCGAGCGCCTGGATCGCCGAGACGTGTCCGTCGACCGGGACGCGATCGAACTTCAGACGGATGGCGCGCTCCCAGATCCGGCCGCGGAAGGGCGTGCCCTGCGCGTCGATCTTCACGACGATCGCGTCGAGCGCATCTGCGAGCCACTGCTCGCGTGCATAGGCCGATCCGTCGGCGGTCACGACGGCCACGTGCGGTCCGCCGTACGCCGAGTCGACCAGCGGGTACTTCTTCCCGGCGACGTACGACTTCGGTCGCACGAGCGCGACGCGCATGTCGCCCGGTCCGGCGGTGGTCCACGCGACGTTCGACTTGGGAGGCTCCTCGGCGAGGCTCGGGAGCTCGCGTACGCGCTTGCCGTCGACGGAGCGGGCGATCCACCTGCGGACGCCATCGCGTGACGCCTCGTAGCCGGCGAACAGGTCGCCGCCGCGGCCGAACTTCGGGAGCATCACGGCCCCGCCGTCCTTCGCGAGCGGCACCGGCGCGCCACCGGCGAGGGGCAGCGCGGCGACGTGGCGCTCCTCGGGATCCGTCGAGAGCGCGAGGTACGCGACGCCCGCCTTTCCATCGACGTGCAGCACCTCGCGATAACCGACGTTCGCGCCGGTGAGCGGCTTCGGGTTCTTGCCGTCCTTGTCGCGCACCTCGAGTCGCCAGTCCCCCTCGCGCTCGCTCGACCAGAGGAAGCGGCCGTCCGGGAGGAAGACGGGGCACGACGAATCGACGTTGATCCAAGCCTCGTCGTGCTCTTCGACGAGCACCGTGGTCTTCCCCGTCTTCTCGTCGATCGCGAGCAGCTCTGCGTGCTGCTGGAGACGATCCATCACGTAGATCGCGGGCGTCTCTGACCACACGACGTGCACGACGTAGGGGAGCTTCGCGCGATCCCACGTGACGTACGTCGGCTTCCCTTTCCCGTCGCTCCTGACGAGGGCGAGCTTCACGTCCGCGTTCGTCTTGCCGGCGCGCGGGTAGTACGGTCGATCGGGCGCCTTCTCGGGGTGCGCGGGATCCTGGATCGTGAGCTGCTCGACCTTCGTCTGGTCGGCCTCTTCGTAGAGCATCTTCGCGCCGTCGGGTGACCACCAGAACCCGCGCAGCCGCCCGAACTCCTCCTGCGCGGCGAACTCGGCGAGCCCGTGCGGGATGGCCTCGGTGCCACCTTTCGTGATCGAGACCTCCTTCCCCTTTGCATCGCCCTTCGCATCGACCTTCGCATCGACCGCCACCGCGCGCACGTCGTTGTCACGCACGTACCCGACTCGCTTCCCGTCGTGCGAGAAGTGCGGATCGACTGCTGCGCCCGCGCCCGTCTGCAGCTCGGTGAGCGCGCCCGTCGTCCGCGCGAGGACGAAGAGCCGCCCCGAGAGCGTGAGGAGCACCTGCGCGCCGTCCTCGGAGAGCTCGAACGACGTGAACCCACTCGCCGTGATCCGCAGCCGCTCGCGACGCGCCTTCTCTTCCGGAGAGAGCGTCTCCGGCCCCTTCATCACCGCCTCCGGCGCGAGCAGCTCCCTCGTGCCGCCGCTCGCGACATCGGTCTCCCACAGCGACTGCTTCGGGTCCCGCGCCTTCGACCGGAGGAAGAGCACGCTCTTTCCGTCGGGCGTCGGTGTGACGAGCTTCGGCGTCCCGAGTCGGAACCCGCGCGTCGCCGCGTAGTTGCGGAGGAACGTCATGTCGGGCGGCGGCCTGGGCGCGGAGATCGAGACCGCGGACGCAGAAGCCGACGCGGGAGGAGGCGGAGCCGCCGGGCACTCGTGCGGGCCAGAGGCCGTGGGCTGCGCGGTGCCGCAGCCGACGACGGTGACGAGGAGAAGACCCAGCGCTCTCATTCTGCGCGCACGGTAGCAGACAACCCGACCCGCCCGCCGCACTGCGAGGTCGCCGCGATCGCGTGCGCGTGCGCGTGTCGCGCGTTCGCGTTCGGGTGGCGCGCGTGCCGCGTTCGCGTTCGCGTTCGCGTTCGCGTTCGCGTTCGCGTTCGCGTGTCGCGTGTCGCGTGTCGCGTGTCGCGTTCGCGCTCGCGTTCGCGTGTCGCGTTCGCGTTCGCGTTCGCGTTCGCGTGTCGCGTACGCGTTCGCGTGTCGCGTAC
>JBKJQC010000656.1:0-10364 GCA_046593995.1 Polyangiales bacterium | reverse complement strand
CTCCGTGCCTCCGTGTTCAATCTTCTATCGACGCGATCGCCTGTGGGCGCGCGCGATGATCTCGCAGCGACTACGTAAAGCGGTGTTCGGGCTCGGGTGCTTGGTCGTCGCGCTCCTCGGCGCGCGCATGGCCTGCTTGTCGGCGAGCGCGATCGAGCCGCCGAAGAACGTCGTCGTTGCGACCGATCCGATCGTGCGGGACGGGACGCTGCTCCGGCTCGGAGACAGCTGGCTCCGTCGGCGCGGATCGATCTGGGAGATGTCGCTCTCCGGCGAGCCGGGGGTGCGTGGCTCGTCGATGTCGCGCCTCTTGCGCACGCTGATGGTCGAGGACGAGCGCGATCTCTACGACGCGTTCGCGAAGGGCGTCCCGTTCGCGCCGGCGCGGTGGGCGCTGATGGATCTCGGGCGGTGGAAATTCCGCAAGGTGGAGCAAGGGATCCCCGCCGCCTATCGTGACGAGATCGCCGGGATCGCGCTCGGGTTCCAGCCTGATCCGTTCACCGCCGTGCTGCCGTCGTACCACCGCTTCGTCTTTCTCTACGCGGTCTACGACATCGCGCTCTCGTCCGAGCGGAGCCCGCTCATCGGCTGCACGACGTTCACCGTGCCGCCGACGCCGCCGACGCCGCACGAGTCGATGATGCACGTGACGAAGTGGGACCTCGCGACGCATGCGAAGAACTGGGAGGGCGCGACGAGCGGCCACTCGTTCCTCGCGCGCGCGTTCGACTTCGAGGCCGGCGAGGTGTTCGACCGCGACAAGGTCGTGTTCCTCGTGCGCGAGCCGGGGAGGATTCCCTTCGCGAGCGTCGGCTGGCCGGGCTTCGTCGGCGTCGTGTCCGGGATGAACCGCGAGGGTGTCGCGCTCGTGGTCCACGGCGGACGCGCAGGCACACCGCGCGCATCCGGCATGCCCGTCGTGTTCTCGCTCCGCGAGACGCTCGCGACCGCGAACAACGTCGACGAGGCCGTGAAGACCCTCGTCGCGCACCCGGTCATGGTCTCGCACATCGTCATCGTCACCGATCCGAGCGGACGCACGGCCGTCGTCGAGCGTGCACCCGGGGTCGAGGCGCACGTGCGCTGGTCGACGAAGGCGCTCGCGACGACCAATCACTTCGAGGGCCCGCTGGCGAGCGATCCGCGCGACACCGAGGTGCGCAAGAAGACCTCGACCGTGGCCCGTCGCGCGCGCGGCGACGAGCTCGTCGCCGCGTTGAACGCGCCCGGTGTGGTCACGATGGTGAACGCGCTCCGCGACCGTCGAGCGGAGAAGGGGGGCGAGCTCCCGCTCGGCGATCGCGCAGCGATCGACGCGCTCATCGCGACCCACGGCGTCGTGTTCGACACGACCGCGCTGACCGTGTGGGTCAGCGAGTGGCCGCACCTCCTCGGACGCTTCGTCCGGTTCGATCTCCGCCGCCTGCTGGCGGACGGATTCGATCCCAAGACCGACACGAGCGCGGCCGGCGGCGACGGCTTCGCGGCCGTGGACGCGGATCCGATGCTGATCGACGGACGTTACGATTTGCTCCGCGTGGCCCCGCGTTAGAGTCAGCTCCGTGCATCGGCTGCCGCTCACCCCCCTCGTGCCCGGCGAGCACGTGATCCCCGACGGCGCCGCGCGCTATCTGTCGCGCGTGCTCCGCCTGCGCGTCGGCGACACCTTCGAGGCGTTCGATCCGCGCGCCGGGACGATCGCTCCTGCGAAGGTCACGTCGGTGGCCAAGGACGTGCGGATCGAGGTCGGCGCGATTGCGGACGACGGAGCGCGCGCCTCCCCCTTGGTGCTCGTCCAAGGGTATCCGAAGGGGGACAAGCTCGGCGACGTCGTACGAGACGCGACCGAGCTCGGTGCGACGGTCGTCGTCCCCGCGATCTGCACGCGCTCCATCGCGCGACCCGAGGCGCACAAGAGCGACGCGAAGATCGCACGTCTCGCCACGATCGCGACCGAGGCCGCGCGGCAGTGCGGTCGAACGCGCGCGCCGGACGTCGCCCCGCCGATGCCCTTGCTCGAGGCCCTCGAGCTCGCGGCTTCGCTCGCGCCGCACCGCTTCGTCCTCTACGAGCGCGCCACGGAGCCGCTCGGTCGAGCGCTGGTCTCGATGGCGCACGACATCTTCGGCGTCGCCTTCGTCATCGGCCCGGAAGGGGGCTTCGCCGAGGAAGAGATCGAGGCCGCCATCGCCCTCGGCTATCTCTCGTGCTCCCTCGGCCCCTTCATCCTGCGGACGGAGACCGCCGCCACGACGGTGCTCGGCGCGTTCCGCGTCCTCGCCGCCCGCTGAATCATCGAGCGCGATCCTGGACGCTGTTGGGTGCAGCGCGTCAGCGCGGCGGCGGCGGAACATTTACCCTCCCCCTTCCCCTCCCGGGAGGGAGGGGCTCCTTCCGACGCACGTCTCTTGCGACGCGCTGAGCGCCGGGTCGGGGTGGTGAGCTCGCTTCCGCGCGTGCATTCGCTTGTGAGCGGCTGCTGATTTGAACGTTGCACATACGAATAGTGTGATTATGCAGTTACGATGATCGGTCGCGTGCGCGGGCAGTCCGTGCGTCGGAAGGAGCCCCTCCCTTCTTCGGGAGGGGGCGGGGGAGGGTAATTTCCCGGCGCGCCTCAGCGCGGCGGGCCTTCCGCAACAGCCTACTGCGGCCTCACGAGAGGGCGAGTCGCGAGGACGGCGCTGCGTCGAGGCGCTCCCACACGCGCGATTCGACGAAGACGCGTACGAGCTCCGAGTCGAGCGCGCCGTCCTTCACTTCGTAGCCGAGGATGTCGCACGCGCGATCGATCGGCACCGCGCGCTTGTACGGACGGTCGCTCGCCGTGAGCGCGTCGAAGATGTCGGCGATCGACATCATCTTCGACTGGAGCGGGATCTCTTCGGACTTGAGGCGGTTCGGGTAGCCCGAGCCGTTCAGCTTCTCGTGGTGGCAGCCGGCGATCTCGGGGATGCGCCGGAACGCGCGCCCCCACGGGATCTGGCTGAGGAAGCTGCGGGTGTGCACGACGTGCGAGCGGATCTCGTCGATCTCGAGGGCGGTGAGCGAACCGCGCGTGATCGAGAGCGACGCCACCTCCGACGTGGTCAGGATGGGGTGCATGACGCCGTCGAGATCCGTGTACGTCTGACGCGCGAGATCCTCGACCATGCGGAAGTCGCCGCTCTTGAGCACGGTGGGCTCGTTCGCGGCGACGATCGCCTGCCACGCGACGGTGAGCTCCTGGCGGCGGGTCTCGATCTCGAGGTCGAGCGCGAGGAGATCCTCCTTCGACGCGCCGCGCTCGATGAGCCGGCAGCGACGGGAGAGCACGTCGGCCTCGTGCGACTTGGACGCGAAGTCGAGCCGCTTGCGGATCGAGTCGAGCTGCCATCCGAAGAGCTTCTTCGCCTTGACCAGCACCTCTTCGCGGACGCCGATCTTGCCGAAATCGTGGAGGAGCGACGCGATCTCGACCTCGCGGAGGTCGCTCTTCGCGAACTGTACTTCCTTGTAGGGGCCGGTGTCGACGCGATCGATGATCTCGGCGAGGCCGACGGTGAGCGTCGCGACACGGCGGGAGTGACCGCTGGTCGTCGGGTCCCGCTGCTCGATCGCCTCGACGCTCGCCGTCACGAAGCCGGCGAAGATGCGGTTGATCTCGACGTAGAGAATCGCGTTCTCGAGCGCGATGCCGGCCTGCGCCGCGAGCGAGCCGAGGAGCTCTTCGGAGCGCTCGTCGAACGCCACGACCTGCTCGTCGACGTCTGCCTCGTCCTTGAGCTTCGCGCGCGGATCGCGCTTCTTGTTGATCAGCTGGAGGACGCCGATGATGTCACCGCGTGCCGAGACCATCGGCGCGACCAGCATCGACTTCGAGCGATACCCCATGCGCTTGTCCCACGAGCGGTCGAAGCCGAACGGGGTGCCGGGCGGGAGCTCGTAGACGTCGACGAGGTTGAGGACCTGCTTCGTGATCGCGACCGAGCCGGTGATCGAGCGGTTCGAGATGGGCAGCGTGAACTCGCGCGACTCGTACTCGATCGAGTCGTTCTGCGAGGTCTTGAACCGGAGCATGCGGCGCGACGCGTCCGGATCGTCCCCTTCGACGACGTAGATGCTGCCGGCGTCGGCGCCGGTGACGAAGCGCGCTTTCGCGAGGATGAGCGGCAGGAGCTTGTCGAGGTCACGCTCGGTGGTGAGCGCGCGGGCGATCTCGATCAGCTCGCCGAGCTCGTAGCGATAGCGCTGCAGCCACTTGCCGCGCGACTCCGCGCGCGACTTCACTTCGAGGTGCTCGAACGACGTGTGGATCGCGACGAAGAGCGCGTCGGCGTCGGCGTCCGGCGGGAGGATCGCGGTCACGCCGCGCCCGAGGATCGATGCCAGGTCCGGATCCTTGGGCTTGCCGAGGAGGACGATCGCGGCGGTGCCCTCGACGCTCTTCTCGAGGGACGGCTTGAAGAGCTGCGGCTCGTCGTCCCACGCATCACCGGGGGCCACAGTCACGAAGCGCTCGCCGCGGCGGATCATCAACAGCCGCTGATGCGGGCGCGAGACGACATCGGACGCGAAGCGCCCATCGACCGCGAGCACGTCGGCGATCCGCGACAGACCCCCCCTCTTCTCTCCGTCGCTCATCGGGACGGAAGCGTAGCTCCCGGACGCGATGACGTCACTTCGGCGTGACGGAGCACCAAGCTACGCGTCATGGGTCGAACCGCACCTCGACGGTCTGCGTGCCGGCCGGCACCTTCACGTGCAGCGTCCCGCCCGCGTCTGCGGTCCAGGTCCACCCCGCGGTCGCGGCTTCCAGGACAGTGTCGTCGGCGACCTCCGCGCCGCCCGTGGTCGAAGAAGGCTTCTTCGTCGCGACGAGCTCGAAGACGACGCCGTTCGCGAACTCGCTCCCGTCCTTCGACGACAGCGTCACCTTCGCGCCCTCGCGGCGATGTCCGATCGTCGCGCCGTCGTAGAGCACGAACGTCGCCGGCGCAGCGGGCGCGACGCGGACCCACAGCACACCCGCGGTGGTCGCGAACGAGTCCACGTCGGCCTTCGTCGTCGCCGCCATCGCGTCGATGGTCGGGCGCAGCATCGGGACGGTGCCCCCTTCCGCGAGGAAGAGCGGCAAGGAGTCGAGCGGCGCCTCGACGTTCGACGTCCCTTCGGAGAAGACCTGCCCGGTCCACCAGTGCGTCCACTTCCCCTTCGGGAACAGCACGGACCGGGCGCGCTTGCCGTTCTCGACGACCGGCGCGACGAGCAGGTGATCGCCGAACAGGTACTCGTCGTTCGGGTGCACGGAGAGCTCGGGGTGCGCGAGACCGAGCGCGCGCTCTATCGGTCGCCCGTCCTTCACGAGGTTCTTCGCGTACGTCCACTCGTAGGGGAAGAGCCGGAGGTGGAGTCGCGCATAACGACGATATGCATCGAGCGTCTCGGCGTCTCCGTCCCACGGCACGGTGCTCGCGCTGTTGCCGACCTGCATGACGGTGGAGAGCGCGGTCTGCTCGAACCAGCGGATGAAGACCTCCTTGTTCGGAGGCGAGTGGCGATAGCCGCCGGTGTCGGCGCCGAAGAACGGGTAACCCGAGGGGCCGAGGGTCAGCCCCGCGACGACGGACGCGGGCAGCCCTCCGACCGCGGTGTGCTTCTTCCCGTCGGCCTCGACGACGACCTCGCGGTGCTTCGAGAAGTCGGCGTCGAGATCGCCTGGCCAGATCACCGACGTGTACTTCTGATCGCCGACCGCACCGCGCCGGCAGAGGAGGAACCCGCCCTCGGCCGGGAGCGTCTCCGCGTAGACGCGGTGGTAGAAGTGCGTGAAGCCGGCGTGCATCGTCCGCTCGTCGCTGCCGTCGGCGAACGACCACACGTTGCGTGACTTGGTGATGCCCGGGACCACGTCCTCGCCGTAGTCGAGCTTGAACCCTTCGATCCCGAGCCCGGTCGCCTCGTCGGTGTAGCGCCGGATGAGGGACTGCCACCACGCGTACGCCTCGGGCTTGGTGAGATCGATGGGCAGGCCCCAGCCGTTGAGCGGGATCCCCGTGGACTTCGGGTAGTACCCCTTCGCCTTCGCTTCGGCGCGCAGCGCTTCGGTGCTCGCGTCCTTCTCGTCGAGGTAGGGCGTGTGCCACAAGGCGACGCGCAGACCGGCGTCGTGCGCGGTCGCGATCATCGCCTTCGGATCGGGGAACTGCGACGCCTTGAAGTCGAACGTGTTCACGCCGGTCGCGTAGGGACGATCGATCCAGATGGCGGTCGTCGCGAGATCGAGCTCGCGGATCTTCGCGATGTCGGACTCGACCTGCGCCTGATCGTCGTTCTCGTCGCGCCAGATCCACGGTCCGAGCGCCCACCGCGCGGGGAGCATCGGGTAGCCGGTGCGCTCGTAGTAGTGCTTCGTCAGGTCGAGCGGGTGTGCGGCCGTGAAGAGGTGGAAAGAGAGCCCGGCGGTCGTCGCGGTGCCCATGCCGAACACCGCGTCGACGCGATCGTTCTCCTCGTTGGCGACCGCGAAGACGGCCGGATGGCGCGAGTCGACGAAGAGGCCCCAGCCGCGCGTCCCGATGAGGAACGGGATCGGGACGTGCGCCTCGTTGTAGTTCCCCTCGAGCTCGGCATCGATCTCGATCTGCATGGCGCGCACGTGGCCACGCTGGTTCACGTCGTCGAAGTACTCGCCGAGCCCGTAGAACCCTTCGGTCGCGTCGGTCCGCGCGCGCAGGCGCACGTATGCGAGCGAGGTGCCCCCACCACCCGACGACGGCGTGATCTTCGCGGCAAAGGTTCCGGCGGCGGCGACCTCGAAGTGCACCCGTGCCTTCGCGCCGCTCGCGTAGGTCACGTCCACGTCGACCGCGCTGCCGCTCGACGCAGCGAGGTCGAAGCGCTCTGGCGTGAGCCAGACCAGATCCTCGGGCGTCGGATGGAGACCGCTCGGGTAGTAGATCGGCCAGGGGTCGTAGTTCCCCTTGTCGTCGACGACCTCGCGCGTTCCGAGATCGAAGGCGTCGCTCGGGAGACGCAGCAGGGTAGTCCCCCCACGCGAGAGCGTGACCTCTCGCCTGTCGAGATCGACCTTCAGCGACGCGTCGCCGGAGGCGAGTGATAGGGCCGGACGCGTGGGTACCGGCGTCTCGCTGTTGCTGGTGCACGCGAGGAAGAGAACCAGGACGCCGACGCCGAGCGACCGCACCCGAGGGATGGTACGCCGGCTCGCCGTGACCACGCCCCGAATCGTCCGTCGGCTCGCCTACGGCCAGGCGCACGGCTAGGCTGGTCCGTGCGGGAGACAGAAGCGGTGCGGAGAGCAGTTTTCGTCTTCGCCTGCACGCTCGTCGGGTGCGGTCGTGGAGATCTGCCGAGTGTCGTGGACGCTGGCGTCGCGACATCTCCCGCGACGTCGGTCGTGATCGCGCGGGCGGACAGCGCCTTTCGCTTCGCGGACGGCGCGTACCACGCGCGGGGCACCGCCTTCTCGCTTTCGGTGTCCGACGCGATCCGCTTCTCGATCGCGGGCGAGACCGTGACGCTTCGCACGGAGCTCGGGTATGCGTCCCCCTTCATCGCCACGGATGGCGACGCGGTCGTTCGCGCTCATGGCGTCTTCGCGGAGCGTGTGCGGAACGACGGCGCGACGTGGGAGCATGCGTGGACCCTTCGCCGCCTGCCGGATGGCGACGTACGCATTCGCGTGCGGGTCGAAGGCGCACGGCTCGTCGGCGTCACCACGTCAGGAGGTCACTACCGCGCGAGCGCGCGGACCTTCGTCTACGGACGCGCGACGCTGATCGATGCGAACGCCGTGAAGTCCGCGCTCGAGACGGAGTACGACGCTGACGGGATCACGATCCACGCAAAGCACTCCCTGCTCGCGACCGCGGCGTTCCCTGTCACGATTGATCCGACGGTCGGCCCCGAATTCGCGATCGATGCGCCGATCGCGGGGCCGGCAAACGGAAGGAACGTCCGACCGACGGTGGCGTACGACGGGGAGCGGTATCTCGTCGTCTGGTCGAGCGACCGCGTGCGCGCGGTAAGGGTCGCGAAGGACGGCACCGTGCTCGATCCCTTCGGGCTCGTGCTGTCGGGCGAGGTCTCTCCGGAGACGGCTCCCGCGGTGACCGTCGCGCCGCAGGGTGGATTCGTCGTCGCGTGGGCCTCGCCGAGCGGAGATCGGCGTCCGCGGATCGGTCGCGTCGGCGTCGATGGCACCATCGGCGCCCCGGATGGCTCGCTCGTCTCGGCGGGCGAGGGCTCCGCGCCGCGCGTCTCCGCGTGTGGCACCGACGTCGTCGTCGCGTGGGGGGAGGGCGCGAACGTCCTCGGTGCGCGCGTTCCCTCCGTGGGTCCGGTCTCCATCCCCTTCACGATCGCAACCGGATCCGCGCCGGCCCTAGCGTGGGGTGCGTCGACGTGTGTCGTCGCCTACGAAGAACCCGCGCGTCACGCCGTGGTCGCGCGTCTCGTGAGCGGCACGACTGCGGGCGCCCCGTCCGATCTGCGCGTCGGCGACGCGACGCGCACGCCGCGAAGACCGGCCATCGATTTCGACGGCACCGGCTTCTTCGTCGCATGGGACGAGCCGCGCGCGGGAGCCTCCGATCGCGACCTGCGCGCGAAGCGCATCTCCACGTCGCTCGCGGAGACGCAGGCGCCGTTCGACGTGTCGACCGGCGCCGCCGACGATCACTCGCCGCGCGTCGCGTTCTCCGGTGGTCACCTCGTGACGTTCGTGCGCAGCGGCTTGGATGCGACGGCCAACGATGCTCGGGCCGTGCGCGTGTCGACGGCTGGCGTCGCCGACCCGACCGCCCTCGCGCTCGCGAGCGGCGGTGACGCGCGCGCAGTGGACGTCAGTGCCGGCGCGAGCGGGCACTTCGTCGTGCACGACCTCCGCCTCGGCGACCGCGCGGACGTCATCGCGCGTACCGTTTCCACATCGCTCGGAGCAGCGTTCGCGGTCTCGCGCGCGGCGAATCGTGAGACCGATGTGAAGGTCGCCTCCGACGGCGCTCGCTTCCTCGTCACCTGGCTCGACGATCGTGGTGATCGCCCGCGTGTGCTCGGCGCGCGCATCGCGAACGACGGCACCCTGCTCGACACTACACCGCTCGCGATCGGCCCAGCCGGTATCGCGCAGAGCGCCGCCGCCGTCGCGCACGATGGGACGACCTTCGTCGCCGCATGGACGGAGACCAGCACCCAGGTCGTGGCGCGCCGTATCGCGAGCGACGGCATGATGTCCGCGCCCGTCGTCGTGACGGTAGGCACGATCGCCGGAGCTCCAGCGATCGCCTGTCGCCCCGAGGACTGCGGCGTCGTGTGGTTCGCTGGCACGCAGCCGAACGTCAGCGGAAGAGGAGCGCGGCTGACGGGCACGACGGTCTCGGCTCCACTCACGCTCACGATAAATCCAAACGAGCTCTTCGCGCCCGCCCTCGCGACGGACGGCACGAGCTACCTCTTCGCGTATCGCAGGGGCGCGGGGCTGATCGGAGCGGTCCCGTGGGCGACCGGCGTCGGTTTCGAGTCGGTTCTCTTCGACGGTCCTGCGGTGGACGATCCCGATGTCGCATTCGGTGGCGGCACGTATGTCGTCGCGTTCGCCGACGGCACGGGAGCCGACTCCAGCGCGAAGGTGCAGCGGCTCGACTCGATGGCGAATCCGATCGGCGAGGCGCTACAGGTCGCCAAGGGCCGCACCCCGCGCCTCACGTGGTCCGGCGATGGTCATCACTTCCTCACGATGTGGCGTCGCAACCCGCTCGATCCGGCCGCCGTCGACGGCGTGTTCATCGGTCCTGATCTCACACGTCGCGACGCCGCGGATTCGATCCTCGCGAGCGGCGCGCGCACCGCCGCCGCCGCCGGGAGCCGCTCGGGCCGCGTCCTCGTCGCGATGGAGCGAATCACCGCCGGCTCGCCGCAGATCGAGGGAACCTTCGTCACCGCCGGCGCGCTCGACGGTACCTCCTGCACGACCAGCGCATCGTGTGCATCGAAGTTGTGCATCGATGGCGTGTGCTGCGACGGGCCGTGCGAGGGCACGTGTCGCAGCTGCTCGCTCGCGGGATCGCTCGGGACCTGCTCCTTCATGGCCGGTCTGGTGGATCCGCCGGCGTGCGCTTCGCCGTTTCGCTGCGACGAGAAGGGAGGCTGCGCGAAGACCGAAGGGGAGACCTGCGCCCTCGCGAGCGACTGCGCCTCGGGCCACTGCGTCGCCGGTCTCTGTTGCGCGAGCGCGTGCAATGGTGCGTGCGCGCGTTGCGATGCGACGCCGGGCACCTGCACGGCGCGCGCGAGCGGGTTCGCGGGCACCCCGTCATGCACGCCGTTCGTCTGTGCGGGCGACCTCGGGTGCGCGACGA
>JBKJQC010001274.1:0-7903 GCA_046593995.1 Polyangiales bacterium | reverse complement strand
GGCCGCGACCGCCGATCCCCCCGGTGAGCCGGGAGAGCGAGTCGTCCTTCAAGCCGAGACGCGGCATGTTGTACTTCAGCTGCGCGAGCTCGACCTGCAGCTTGCCGTCTCGCGACTCGGCGCGCTGCGCGAAGATGTCGAGGATCAGCTGCGTGCGGTCGATGATCTTGAGATCCGTGACGGCCGTGATCGCCGCCGCCTGCGACGGCGAGAGCTCGCGATCGAAGATCAGCGTCTCGGCGTCGAGCTGCATCGCGCGCACGACGACGTCATCGAGCTTGCCACGCCCGAGGATGTACTTCGGATCGATGCGATCGCGGTTCTGGACGACGACGTCGACCACGTCGACGCCTGCGGTGCGCGCGAGCTCCGAGAGCTCACGGATCGCTTGCCCGGAGTCGTTGCGCGACGAGAAGCGGCCCGCCTTGGGCCGGTCGGCGCCCTTCTCGCCGACGTGCACGAGGATCGCGCGTCCGTCCTTCCCTTTGACGTCGCGCGTGCGTGCGTGACGCGCGAACTCGGACTCGAGGTTCCCGACGAGCTCACCGAAGTCGACGTCCAGCCGATCGAGCCGCACGCCGGAGACCTCGCGGTAGGGCGTGTCGGTCGGCTGCGCCTGCGGGACGTTGTACGCGTAGTGGACGTGCCCCGGCTGACCGTCCATGCCGACCTGGATCGCCGCCACGAGATCGAGCCGCAGGCGCACGAGGTCGACGAGATCGTCGCGCGTGAGCGGCTCGTTGCGCAGGTGCGTGTGGATCAGGCGGAGACCACGGAATCGTCCCTGCGCGGCGCGCAGACGACCGACGTCGGGGAGGAAGAGCTTCCCCGCGTCGCCCACGACGACGTAGTCGACCTGACCGCTGCGATGCACGAGCGCGCCGATCTGCCGCCCCGTCTCCCTCGACGCGTCACACAGTGCCTGCGCGAGCTCGCGCGTGGTGATCTGGGAGATCGGCACGCGGCGGCGATAGATGCGCTCGAGGCTACGGGTCGCGGAGGGGGAGAGCCCGGTCGTATTGCCGAAGAGTTCGATGAGATGGTCCCTTTGAGAGGTCGGACCTTCATTGTGTGTTCACCCTCTGCGACCAGCAAGGGGTGGCGGTCGCCCACCAAGGGGCGCGGCCGCTCACGCTGCGGCGTGGGCTTCGACCGCTGCGTCGACCACCGAAGCGGGGACCGCTCCCGGCCGCACGATCCGCACGCATCCGCCGTCGATCTCGAGGACGGTCGAGGGCATTCCGCCGATCGCCTCCGTGCCGAGCACGAACAGAGCGCCGCGTCCTTGGAAGTACGCGCGCACGTCCTCGTCCGTCCGGGCCGACGGCGCGCCCGAGGGGTTCGCGCTCGTCGCGGTCAATGCGCCGCCGAAGGCGCGCACGAGATCGAGCGCCGGCGACGGCCCCGGTACGCGCACGGCGATCTTGCCGCGCCACTTGAGGAACGGATGCGCGTCGTCCGCTGCATCGAGCGCGATCGTCAGCGGCCCCGGCCAGAAGCAGTCGGCCAGGCGCTGCGCCACGCCAGGGATCTCTCGCACGAACGGACGCCACGACTCGGCGTTCGGCAGCAGTACGGCCGCGGCGCGCGTCTCTTCTCGCTCCTTCAGTGCGAAGACCGTCTCGACGGCGCTCGGCCGTCGCGCATCTGCGCAGAGCGTGAAGTAGGTCTCCGATGCGACAGCGACCACGCCACCTTCACGAAGGTGCTCGACCGCCCGTTGAAGCTCGCTCTCCTCGATCACGACGTGGTCCCCACTCCCGACTCACGAGACTCATAACGACGCAATGTATTCCCCGAAGACGGATCGCCGAGTCTCCGACGAGCAGAGTGGATAGGCAAGCACTTCCGTTCTCGTTCTCGTGTGCTCTTCGAGACGTCACCGCGCGTGCTCGCGGGGGGGCAGGAGCCTGAGGCGGGCTCTCGGGCCGGGCGTGCACCAAAAGCATCGCACGAGCGCGACGGATCTTTTGTACCTCGGGGGCACAGTCGTTCGCGCAACCTTCGTCGGACAGCGGCAACGCGCCCGACGAGCAGAGGGCGAGCATGGAGACCTGTGCGCCGAAGGGGCAGAGTCCTGTCGGAAACGATGGCAGGACTCCTGCAGAACGCCCATCCGAACCGCGCAGCGCTGGAAGAGCTCCTAGCTGCCTAATCACGCGACCAGAAGAGCCTAACCGCTCGAGCGAGGAGTCCCCGATGGAGGCGACGCAGGTGACGACGGAACCGACGACTCAGCCGATTTCCGCCCTCTCCGACCGTGAGCTGGTCAACCGCGCGATGGCCGGTGACCAGGGGGCTCTCTCGACTCTGCTGCAGCGCTACCGCCCGGTGGTCATGCGCCACCTGCAGCGGTACCCGGTCGACGATGCCGATCGGAAGGATCTGATGCAGGAGGCGATGCTCCAGGTCGTCCGCAAGCTGCACACCTTCCGCGGCGACGCGCAGTTCAGCACCTGGCTGTATCGCGTGACTGCGAACGCTGCCCTCATGAAGATGCGCAGCGAGCGTCGCCGTCGCGCGACGAGCCTCGAGGATGCGAACCCCGAGGAGAACGGCATCCCGCTGGCCGTCGCCGGCGGCGAGTGGGCCGACCGCGCCGACAAGCGCATGGAGTCGCATCAGCTCAACGTCCGTCTGGAAAAGGCGCTCGCCGACCTCCCCCAGGGGTACCGCGAGGTGGTGATCGAGCACTACATCGAGGGGAAGCCGCTCCAGGGCGTCGCCGACAACCTCGGCACGACGGAGAGCGCGGTCCGCTCCCGCCTGCACCGCGCCCGCGCCTCTCTGCGCCGCATGCTCGCCGATCTCGGCGCGCCGGTCCGCGAGTCGGGCGACATGAGCGGCGACGAAGCCGCCGCCTGATCTCCCGAACAGAGCCGACGGCCGACGGTTCACGGCCGACGGTTTCGTGAGAGGAGCTGCACGCGAGTGCGGCTCTTCTTGCGTTTGTGCTCCTCTGGCCGTGAACCGTAGACCGCGAACCGAAGACCGCGAGCCGTAGACCGCGGAGGGAGGACCCACTACGCGACCGCGGTGCTCATCCCTCCCATCGCTGCGTCGGACGGTCCCGCGTCGGGGGTGTCGTCGACGCGCGTCCCGCTGCGCGTTCGGTTCGGCGAGACCGATCTGATGGGGATCGTCCATCACGCGAACTACCTCCTCTACGTCGAGGAGGCGCGGGTCGAGTACCTGCGCCGTCGCGGGATCCGCTACGAGGACTGGGTCGCGCGCGATCTGCACTTCGCGGTCGTCGATGCACGGCTGCGCTATCGGACCGCGTCGCAGTTCGGCGATGACCTCGAGATCGAGACGTGGGTCGGATCGGCCTCGCGCGTCTCGGTGCGCTTCGACTATCGCATCCGCCGTCTCGCTCCGAAGCGCGCTCAGCCCGCTCAGGAGGAACGCGTCGTGATCGCCGACGCGTACACGACCCTCGCGTGCGTCGACTCGAGCCGCACGCCACGACGCATCCCCGCGGAGATCCTCGAGCTCATCACGCGCGCCGAGGACAGCGTGTCCGCGTGAAGCCGCCTGCGTGAAGCCGACACGCGCGCAAAACTCGCCCGGCGGCCGGCGGATTGCGTATGTAGGTGCAGGTGGGTGTCTTGGCGAAAAGAGCGGCGATTCTCGGGAGTTTGGCGTGCGCGCTGCTCGCGTGCAGCGAGCGTCGCGTACTCCTCGGTGCGGGCGAGCCGAGTGACGTCGTCGTCGCAGCAGGTCACCCGCTCGGCGCAGCGTTCCGCTCGATCGATCCGCTCGGCACCGAGGGCCGGGCCTCGATCGGTCTCGCACCGGGGCTCGCACAGGCAGGGCTAGGAGCGCCGTCGTGGTGGGAGTCGGGCGCGATGGCGCAGCTCGCGAGCGCCACGGCCAGCGCGCTCGAGCCGCTCTCGACTCCGGAAGCCGGCGTCGCGTCGAGCTCCGATGCCGGCCCGCCACCCGTGCAGGTCGTGGGGCTCGAGGACTCGGCGACGTCGTGCCCGACCGGGATGGTGCTCGTCGACGGCGAGTCCTGCAAAGAGGTCGAGCACCAGTGCCTGCAGGAGATGAAGGACGACGCCGCGCACCGCTGCGTCGAGTACAAGCCGGGCGCGGACGTCTGCTACGGCGGTAAGCAGAAGCTGCGGTTCTGCATGGATCGCTACGAGTGGCCCGGCACACCCGGCGCCCAGCCGCGCGTGCTGGTCGACTACTTCGAGGCCGAGCGCTCGTGCAAGTCGGTCGGCAAGCGGATGTGCAAGGAGGACGAGTTCTACCTCGCGTGCGAAGGCCCCGAGCACTGGCCCTATGCGTGGGGGCACGTCCGGCACCCGAGCCCGTGCAACATCGATCGCCCGTACATGATGGTCGATTGGATGAAGTGGGCGAAGGGTCGTGAGGCCATGTACGAAGAGGCGCGCAAGCTCGATCAAGCGCTGCCCATCGGCGCGAGCAAGTGCTGGAGCCCGTACGGAGTGCACGACATCGCGGGCAACGTCGACGAGTGGACGACGGCGCGCCCCGGTCGCGATCTGCAAGGGTCGCTCATGGGCGGATACTGGGGCCCCGTCCAGAACGCATGCCGCTACGTGACGACCGTTCACGGACCCGAGTTCATGTTCTACCAAATCGGCTTCCGCTGCTGCTCGGAGACGACCAAGTAGGCGTGCGGATGCGTGCGGTCGGCTCCTCGTGCTCGAGCGTCCGAAAGACAGCGCGCGCACGACCACGTACAATGCGCGAAGCCATGCTTTCCGTACGTCGGTCCCGCTTCCCTCTGCTCGTCTCGGCCCTCTGCGGGGCCCTCTCCGGGGGGGCCCTGCTCACCGCGTGCTCGGGATCGGAGCCCGGCGAGGGGGGTGATCTCCACGAGGACACCGGCACCGTCGTCGACACCGGCACCGAGAGCGGACCGGTCGTGGACACCGGCCCGACGCCGAGCTTCCGTCAGATCCGCATCGAGCCCGCTAACGCCGTCGTGAAGATCGACGTGACCGGAGGCACGCCGGCGCCGGGGAAGCAGGCGTTCAAGGCGCTCGAGCTGCAGGGTGACAAGGAGGTCGACGTCAGCGCGACGACTGCGTTCGAGGTCGTCGACACGACGCTCGGGAGCTTCGCCGGCAACACGTTCACCAGCACGACGGCGCTGCCCGCAGGCGTGCGCGGGAAGTCGACGACGATCCGCGGCGAGCCCGGCAAGGGCGTCGCCAACGTCACCGTCATCGCCCTCCGCACGAGCGGCGATCAGCGCGACTTCTTCTTCACCGTCCCCTACCAGAAGGATCCCGATCCGCCGAAGGACATCCTCAAGTTCGGCACCAAGATCAAGCAGGTCGACGTCGGCATCCTCGTCGACACGACCGCGTCGATGGGCGAGGAGATCGCGAACCTCCGCGAGTCGCTCAACACGACGTTCATCCCCGACCTGAAGAAGGCGATCCCGAACGTCGCCATCGGCGTCGCGAAGTTCGAGGACTTCCCCGTGAAGCCGTTCGGCTTCGACGGCACGGGTGGCGGTCGCGCGAACGTCCCCTACGAGCTGATCTGGCCGATCACCTCGGAAGAGGCCGCCGCGAAGAGCGCGGTGCAGCTCCTCCAGGTCTACGCCGGCGGAGAGCTCCCCGAGTCGCAGTACGAAGCGCAGTATCAGATCCTCACCGGCGCCGGCTTCACGTGGACCGCGGCGAAAGCAGGCTCGATCGAGAAGCGCGCGCCGCCCCCAGGGACGTCGGGTGGCGCGTCGTTCCGCGCGGGCGCGCTGCCGGTCGTGGTGCAGGTGAGCGACGCGAGCTGGTTCGACAAGGCCACTTACGCGGCCGCGACGAGCGGCGGCCTCGATCCGCACTCGAAGGCGGACGTCGTTTCGGCATACGACGCGATCAAGGCGCGCTTCGTCGGCGTCGCGTCGCTCATCGAGAAGGGCGGCGTCGTCGAAGCGCCCTGCACGGACTCGCATCTGTCGACCTCGACCAACTACAAGAACGCGTCCTGCGACAGCGCGCGCGGCTTCCAGCAGGCCATCGAGATGGCGCAGGCCACGAACAGTGTCCTCGAGCCGTCGGCGTTCGTCGGCTGCGCCGCGGGCAAGTGCTGCACCGGCGTCGGCGGCGCGCCCGTCGATCCCATCGCCGGCAAGTGCCCGCTGGTCTACGCCGCGAAGCCGGACGGCGCGGGCGTCGCGTCCGGCATCGTCTCCGCGATCACCGCGATCGCGATCGGCGCGACCTTCGACGTGACGGCGATCCCGAGCGACGATCCGTCGGACGTCGACATCGTCGACGGCCTCCCCGTCGATGCGACGAAGTTCATCGCCTACGTGCGCGCGATGGACGAAGGCCACGTCCCGAGCATGTGCAAGCCGCACGCGACGAGGGACGGCAACGGCGACGGCATCAAGGACACGTTCGTCGCGATCCGCGTCGGTGATCCGGTCTGCTTCGAGGTCGTCGCGAAGAAGAACGAGCTCGTGAAGCCCGCGCCGGGCGTCCCGCAGTTCTTCCTCGCCTACCTCGACGTCGTCGGTCTGCCCGGGTCGGTGAAGCTCGATCGCCGCGAGGTGCTGTTCCTCGTGCCGCCGAAGGAGCAGTCGACGAAGTAGGTCACTGGTCTTCGTTGGTGATGGTGAGGCTCTCGCGCGTGGTTTCGCGCGCTCAACGCGCGTTCAGCGCATCGACCCTCTGCGGGGGAGCCTGCGCGCGGACCTCGGCCGTGCTGCAGGGGGCGCCCCCGCTGCGCCGTGGCTCCAGGGGGCAGCCCTTGCCGACCGTGCTCACCGAGCTCGCGCAGCCTGCTGCGACGAAGAACAGCGCGGCCGCAGCCAGGAGACTTCCGGTCCTCACGCGCCTCGGGACTACTGCGCTCACGTAGATCCGATGCAAGAGCGGCTCGCCGATTCCGCAGGCGTCGGTCGAAATGTGGTTCGTCGGGGGCGGCGCGAGGCACGATCGCTTCGCGAAGATGCCGTTCGATGCGCAACCTCCCCACTCCCCAGACGCGAAACGCGTGGACGCCTCGCGCTACGAGAGCGAGGAAGGGGACGAAATCCACGGTCGTCTCGGAGAGGTGCGCTTCGTCTCCGGTGACGAGGCGATCCGTCTGCGGGGCGCGCTCGATGCCGCACGACTGCTCGTCGTTTCGCTCGAGGACGTGGGCCCTGGCGCGCGCGGTCGCCTCGGCGAGGTGATCGACGATGCCGTCGAGCAAGCGCTCCGCGATCGCGGCGGCGCGCCTCCCGGGATCATGGCGAGCTCCGATCCCGACGCCGCGCTGAGCGATCAGCTCTATCGGCTGCGAAAGATCGGCCGGGTCGGGCTCGCGCTCTCGATCGGCACCATGGGCGCGCTCGTCGATGCATGCGGCGCGATCGATCCACGCGACGCTGCGGCGCTGCGCTTCCTCTCCGCGGCCACGCGCGAGCGACCGGTGGTTCTGCTGCTCGACACACGCAACAAGGAAGTCCGCGCGTACGGTCCGCCGGAGCCTCTGCCGCTGACGCTCGGGATCGCGGTCAAGCCCGCCCGCGCCGTGGAGCCGACGCCGATCGCCAAGCCCGTCGTCATCGGCAATCCGGTCGTCGAAAAGGCGCCCGAGAAGCCCGTCTCGGCGCCGCTTCCTCCGCGCGTCTACGTCTCCATCGAGCGCTGCGACGACGGACCCACGCCGAGCGAGCTCGCCGAGGCCGCCAACAAGCTCTCCGAGATCACGCGCGCGACGCCGCTCGGCGCGCTCGAGCGTGCGTTCGTCGAGGCGTATGCGCCGCTCCGGAGCGCGCTCCTCGACGAGCGGCTCGGCACCGCGGGGATCGCGCGCAACGAGGCGCGGTCGCTCTGCGCGCACTTCGCCACGACCTTCTCGCGGGCCTACGCGGAGGCGCTCCCGACGTTCGGCGTCACCGGCCGGCACCCGCGCATGGTGTTCGAGC
>JBKJQC010001270.1:0-5703 GCA_046593995.1 Polyangiales bacterium | reverse complement strand
GAGATCGAGCACGTGGCAAGGCGGCGCTCCGCCGCGCAGCTGGAGAGCGACGTCCTGCGTGTCGGCGTAGGCGCGTGGGCCCTTCTTGGTGAGGAACGTGCGCGCCCAATCGCGGGCGCGCAGCAGAGGATCGGGGAGGGCTGCTTCCATGCGAAGGAGCCTTCGCAAGGTGCGTACCGTGCGCGGTCGCATCGACTCGGACGTGCCCCACCGAAGAAGGCCCCGAAGAAATGCTCGGCGGCGGTGTGGCGTGCGAGCATCAGTGGGCCGTTTCTCGGCGTGCGCGAGTACGATGGGTCACGGTGGCCATGACGATGGAGCGCAAGCGGCCGAGCGCGTTCGTCCAGACGTGGCTCGTGGCGAAGAAGGACATCGCCATCGAGCGACGCACGGGGGAGATCGTCGTCACCGGCGGCTTCTTCGGCGCGCTGATCGCGATCCTCGCCGCGGTCGCGTTCTACGAAGGACCGGCCGGCTCGCACCACCTCGCGCCCGGCGCGATCTGGATCGCGACCGCCTTCGCCGCGATCCTCGCGCTCGGACGCACCTGGCAGCGCGAGCGCGAGGACGGCGCGCTCGACGCGCTCCTCGCCGGGCCGGTGTCACGCCCCGCGGTGTTCTTCGGCAAGGCCGTCGGGGTCGCCGCCTTCTTGATCGTCATCGAGATGATCGTGGTGCCGATCACCGCGGTGCTGCTCCACGTCGACCTGGCGCCGATCCTCGGACCCCTCGCGCTCCTGCTCCTGCTCGCGACGATCGGTGTGGCGGCGAGCGGCACGCTCTTCGGCGCGATGACCGTCCGCACGCGCGCGCGTGAGCTCATCCTCGCGGCCGTGCTCTTCCCGCTGCTCACGCCCACGCTGGTCATCGGCGTCGCCGCCACGCGCGATCTCATCGACGGCGCGACCCTCGCGGAGCTCGCCGACTGGATCAAGATGCTCGCGATCTTCGATGTGGTGTTCGTGCTCGGCGGCGCGACGATGTTCGGCAGCGTCATCGAGGCGTAGCGCGTCGACGTCGGACGACCTGTTACGTTGTCGGCATCATGCCCGCGACGATCTCTCCCTCAGGACGCATTCACGTCGTCCTCCTGGTGGTCGCGGTGCCCGCGCTGCTCCTCACGCTCTATCTCACGGTCGCCGGCTTCGCCTCGCTCGATGGCGCTGGGGCGTTGTCCGTCTTGCTGACCGGCGGTCTCTCCGTCGCTCTGTGGGTGGTGGCGTTCGTCCGGAGGAACCCCGTCCCCCTGTTCGTCGCGGTGCTCGTGGCGTTCGCGTCCACCGTGGCGTTCGCGCCCAGGGTCTCGACGTCGAAGGCGGGGGCGGACCAGGGGGCCGTGCTCGTCCTGTACGGTCCGCCGGTCGTCACGAGCGCGCTCCTCGCTCTGATCGCAGGAATCCTCGGCGCTCGAGCGCGGCGGCAGGAGCTCGAAACCGCGGGTGGCCCTGCGGGGTGACGAGCGGGGTTTCCGAGACGCGACCTCGTATCCTGCGAGGGTGCGCCCACCCCTAGCCTCGCTCGTGCTGCTCGTGCTGACAGCATCTGGCTCCGCGCATGCCGCGGACGGCACTCCGGTGTTCGAGGGGCACCCCGATCTCGTCGTCCGCACCAAGGAGGTCGCGACGGAGGGCTCGTTCACGCGCCTCGGCGACGGCAAGGTCACGCTCAGCGGTGGGTTCGCGGTCGCGACGTTCTACAAGCCGTGGCTCTCGCTCCTCGGCGCCGCGAACTTCTCCCCCGGCATCTTCGGCACCCGCCAGCACTACGACACGCGCGCGGTCGCGCGGTTGATCTACCCGGAGCCGATCGCGGGACACCTCTTCGTCTACGTCGGTCCCGGCGTCTCGGTGCTCTTCTACGAGGATCCAGTCGACTCGGAGACGTGGCGCCGCGCGTTCGGGCCGGTGCTCGCGATCGGCGCGTTCGTGCAGCTCTTCGAGCGTTTCCGCATCCGCCTGGAGGCGCGCGACCACTGGATGGTCGTGCGCGGGGAGGGCATGCGTCACAACCTCTTCTTCACGCTGTCGCTCGTCACGCTCTATCGGTGACCTCTCCTCCTTCGCGTACGGGTACCATCGTACCCAATGAGGCGGTGGCTCGGCGTGATCGTGCTCTCGGTGTCGTGCGGCGGGCGCACGATCGGTAGCCTCGGCGAGGAGTCGGCGACGGGGTCGACCTGCCGCATCCCCGCGGAGACGATCCTGCTCTCCCCGTCGGGTGGCGTCGGACGCCCGCGGTCGCTGCGCGCGACGGCCGATCACCTCTACGTGCTCGGGTACGTCGCCGAGGAGCGGCTGCAGTACCTCGCGCGCATCGACAAACAGAGCGGCGCGCTCGAGCGATTCCCTCTCGGGCCCTCGGTGACGCACCTGGCGGTCGGGTCCACCCATGCGTACTTCGGGAGCTCGACGAGCGGCCTGTCGCGCACGTCGCTGTCGTTCGCTTCCGGATCCGAGCGCGTGGCGCAGATCTCGGGCGAGCTGCAGGCGATCGAGATCGCGCCCGACGAGAGTGTGTTCTGGTCGACGAGCGTGCGCGGCGGCGTGCACGGCGCGGTCTACGAGCTCGCACCGAACGCGGCCGAGCCGAAGCCGCGCATGGGGGGCGATCACTACACGCTCTTCGTGGACGCCTCCTACATCTTCTCCGTGGTGCAGGAGAAACAACGGGCCTGGCTGTGGCACGTGGCGCGCAACGGCGACCTGAGCCGAGGCAGCGACGTCGGACGCTTCGTCGTCGACTTCACCGTCGACGGCGCCGAGATCTTCCTCGCGACGCCCGAAGCGATCCTACGCAAGCCGCGCGAGCTCGCCGATGTGGTGGAGCTCGCGCCGAACCAGACCTCACCCGCAGCTCTCGCGCTCGACGCGACGCACGTCTACTTCACCGACGCCGGCAGCTACCACGACGATCTCCCGCCCCCCAAACCGGCGAACATCCCCGGCTCGATCCGCCGCGTCCCCCGCGCGGGCGGCCCGGTCGAGGTCCTCGCCGTCGAAGGCCGCGGCGTCTCGTCGATCGCGGTCGACGCGTGCGCCGTCTACTGGATCTCCGAGCGCGGGCTCGTGCGCCGCGCGAAGTGACCAAACGGCCCAGCGTGATTCTCGATCGCGCGACCGCAGATCGGATTGAACACGGAGGCACGGAGACACGGAGGTTCGAGAGTCTTTCCGATCGCGGCCGCGCCCTCTCGTGGCTCGTCGACGCGGTCGGCGTCGACCCCGAGCTCACAGCTGTTTGGTGCTGGGTTGCACGGTGGGGACAGCAAAGCCAGATCGAGAAGGACATCGCAGAGAGGCGTGCGGCAGCACTTCACGGACCTCCGCGCCTCCGTGCCTCCGTGTTCAATCGACCAGGTACACCGAGGTCGAAAATCGTGCCCGGCTATCTATCTAGACCGAGAACTCGGCCTTCTCGAGGAGCTCGCGGATGCGCCAGAGGAAGGTGTTCGCGGCGACGCCGTCGACCACGCGGTGGTCGTAGCTGAGCGCCACGTACATGACGGGGTGGATGGCGATGGTGTCGACGCCGTCGTGCTCGACGACGACCACGCGCTTCTTCATCTCGCCGATGCGCAGGATGCCGACGTTCGGCTGGTTGATGATCGCGCCGCCGAAGAGGTTCCCCTTGAGGCCGGGATTGCTCACGCTGAAGGAGGCGCCGCCGAGATCGTCGGGGGTGAGCTTACCGTCGCGCGCCTTTTTGGCGGCGTCGTCGATCGCCTGCGCCACGCCGCGGACGTTGAGGCCGTCGACGCGCTTGATCACGGGGACGACGAGGCCGTCCTTGGTGTCGACCGCGACGCCGATGTTGATGTCGCGGAGGAGCACGAAGGCGTCGTCGAGGACGCGCGCGTTCAAGGAGGGGTTCTCCTTCAGGGCGATCGAGACCGCGTGCACGATGAACGCGAGATAGGTGAGGCCGACGCCTTCCTTCTTGTAGCGATCCTTGTGCTGCTCGCGCAGGCGCATCGTGTTCTGCAGATCGCACTCGGCGACCGTCACGACCTGCGGTGCGGTCTGCTTCGAGTAGACCATGTGCGCCGCGGTGATGCGGCGACGGCGCGAGAAGGGGACGATCTGATCGCCCGGCTTCTCGGTGTAGGGCGGGACCTTGAACGATCCGAAGCCGACGTTGGGGATCGGCGGGACGTAGACCTGCTTGCCTTCGGCGAGCGCGGCGTTGATCAGGTTCTGCAGCTCGGCGGCGTTGCCGTTGGTGCGCGGGGGCCCTCCTGCTTTAACCGATGGGGGCGCGGGCGTCGCCGCGACCGCGGGCGGAGCTGGCGTCGCGGCGACCGCGGGCGGCGCTGGCGTCGCGGCGATCGTGGGGGGCGTCGGCGTGTGCGCCCTCTCGGGCTGCGCGGCGCGGAGCACGTCGTCGCGCGTGATGCGCCCGCGCTCGCCGCTGCCCGAGACCTGGCTGAGATCGACGCCGGCCTCGCGCGCGACCTGTCGCGTGTCGGGGCTCGCGAGCGGACCGCCGAACGCGGACTTCGCGGCGGGTGCCTCTGCCACGGCGGGCGGCGCGGGGGTTCCTGCGGCAGCGGTAGGTGCTGCGGGCGCGCCGGTCACTGCGGGCGTCTGCGGGGCGGCCTTTTCGAAGTCACCGGCCTCGATCACGCAGAGGACCGTCTTCACGGCGACGGTCGCCCCGGCCTGCACGCTGATCGTCGTGATGCGGCCTGCGGTTGGAGACGGGATCTCGGTGTCGGCCTTGTCGGTCGCGACCTCGAGCAGCGCCTGCTCGCGAGAGACGACGTCTCCCTCCTTCACCAACCACTTCGTGATCGTGCCCTCGGTGACGCTCTCACCGAGCTGCGGAAGGGTGACTTCGACCGCCATATTTATGCGCGCGACCTACCGCCGGCCGCCTGGGGACGCAATCCGGGTCCACGGTCCACGGTTTACGGTTTGCGGCTGGCCGTCGGGCTGATCGTGGCGAGCCCGACGCGCCCGGGCTGCTTCATCGAGAACCCGTGAGCCGCAGACGGGCGAGCAGCGCGATCCCGTCGGCAGAGCTGCGGCCTTATTCTGGAGGGAACTTCGCGTTCCACGCGTTCTCGTGCAGTTCGCGGCCGTCTAGCCAGGCCTCCAGCCACGCGCATAGCGAAGGTGCCAGGGGGACGAACGCGTCGTCCCACGGCTCGCCGTCGACGTGCGGGTTCGGCTCGAACCAGACCACTACGCCGTCCGGGCTGGAGCAATCGACGCACGCGTACATGCCGCAGCCGAGATGACCAACTGGCAACAACTTCTCTGGCCAGCTCCAGTGAGGATCGCCCTCCGTTGGCGTGCGCAGTCCCAGGTACAGTCGCACGCAGTCGTACCCGTCCTCGTTCGTTGCACCGCCGGGTATGCCGAGAAGACCGTACGCCGGCCCGAAGCCGCCGTTGCCGACGAAGCCATAGAGCTCCTTCAACAGCGGCGGCAGTGTGAACCCGAGTGCGGCCTCTGCCTGGGCGAGCTGCGCGCTCGTGACACACGCCGAGATTCCAGACGGTACCGCGTCGACGCAGTCGGTTGCGCGTTTAGGGTCGGAGACGCGTGCCTGAACGGCGCGAACGATAGGATCCACGCGCCGAACTACATCGCGCGTCTCGGCGGCATACAAGCCGTGGTCGCTAGCTATAGGCTGTTGCGGAAGTGATCGCAGCGTTCCGTACGAGGCGGCGCACGGTCCGGACGCTGGGATTTACCCTCC
>JBKJQC010001251.1:0-3746 GCA_046593995.1 Polyangiales bacterium | reverse complement strand
CAGAGGTACGGATTGCCGCTACTGTCGACGCCACAACGACCGCGCGGCTCGGCGGTATTTGCAGGGACGGTTCTGCACTGACCGGGCGAAGTGGGATCCGCGGTTGAAGCGGGCTGCGCGCACGTTTGGCAGACTGGGCAGTCCGCTTCGCAACACGTCTTTTCGGCCGTCTCGAGCGAACAGAACGGGGTCCCACTAGCGGGGGTGTTGCAGTCCGCGGAGCTCGCGCACGTCCCACCGCGGACATAGAGCTCGTACGACCAGTCGCGGTAGCCGCGCGAGTAGCCCGCCGCCTGCACCACGCGTCGGCGGTTGGGATCGTAGGCGATGTCGCCGGTGTCGTTCGGTAGGCCGCCGTCCCCGCAGTCCACGCCGCCGGCGTAGGTGCCGCAGAGCAGCGTCCACTTGTCGGTGGCCGGATCGAAGTCCCATGTGTCGTCCGCGCTCGAGATGCCCGAGCCCTCGAAGCGGTAGCCGCCGAAGAGAACGAAGCGCTTGCGGTGCGAGTCCCACGTGAGCCCGCCCCCCTGGCGCGCCGCCGGTCCGGGCGCGCACGTCGGCGTACCGGGCGTGCTGCACACGCGCCTCCAGGTGGTGGTGCTGGGGGTATACAGCCACGTGTCCGAGAGCAGGGTCAGGCCACCGCCGTACGCGTTGCCGCCGAAGAGGAGGATCTGCGTGGTGTTGCCGGCCATCGAGGCGCCGGAGCGCGCAATCGGACGCTCTCCGAGGGGCGTGACCTTGGTGAAGGTGTTGGTCGCCGCGCTCGAGGAGAGGACATAGAGGTCGCCAGCCAGTCGGCCCGACGACTCGGTGCCGTCGGCAAAGTACGTGTACGGGCTCGGTCCGTTGTAGCCGCTGAACACCACGAGGTGGTTGCTCGTCGCGGCCATCGCGTGACCCGCGCGCGCGGGGATGCCGCACGACGGGCTGCCGATGCCGCAGAAAGGCCCCCACCCGAAGCCGTCGGAGTACGCCGAGGCATCGAGGTACGTGGTGCAGCCGGTGCCGGTGCAACCGCCGAAATAGACGAACTGATTCTTCCAGGTCGTCGCGGCGTGGTTGCAGGTCGGGTTGACGACAGGGTCCGCGATGTCGACCCACGTCGTACCGTTCCAACGATACGATTCCGTCGTCGGCACGCCGCCCGACTTGCAACCGCCGAAGATGATGACGCCGGAGCTTCCGCCGCCGACGTACCCGAGCGCGGCGTGGTCGCGACCGCCGCCCGGCACGCTGCCGACGTACTTCCACACCGGTACGCTGACCACCGGATCGATCGCGATCGGGTAGTGGAGGCCCTTCGCGTCGAGCGACAGCCGCAGCTCGCCGCCCTCGTACGCCATGGTGACGTCGCGCTTGGTCCCGTCCGCGTCGACGGCCCACGCGGGATCGATGCGCAACGCGGCCTCGCCCTGCTCGTCGAGGAATTCGAGCTCACCGTGCCGGCGTTCCGGATTCGACTTCAAAGACGCGCCGAGCGTCACGGCGAAGCGGAACGACGTCGGCGCCTTGTCGTCGCGGAGGACAATGACCCACTCGGCGTGTCGCTCGCCGCTCGTGGCCACGACGTCGGTCGACGGATAGACGTCGTCCCAGTACACGCGCCCTTCGTCGGCGACGCCTTCCACCGCGCGCGCACCGATCGGCGTGAGGCGCATCGACCACGACTCGACGCGCGACGGGCTGAATCGCAGCGGCTCGGTCGCGAGCTTGGGGAACGTAGCGCCGAGGTGGCTCGGATCGACGCGCTCCTTCGTGCGGAACGCGCTCGAGCCGAAGAGCGCACGGCCGGCCTCGGGACTGGGCTCGAGGCCCTCGGCGCGAGGTCGCAGCGCGGGCGCTAGGACCGCATGGCGCGCGACGAGCGCCTCGAGCTTCGCGTGGGTGACGTCGTGACGGGTGAGCGACCGCGGCGGAGCGACGACGGCCGCGGCGACGAGCGTCGCGACGGCGCTCGTCTCCGGCGTGGACGCATCGGAGCTCTCCGCCGGGTCGCTCCCCCCGGTACAGCTCACGAGCACGCAGCCCAGTAGCCCCCACGCCTTCGTCGCGCTCATGCGCCGGAAGCTATCGGTATCGAGGAACACCGCGGAGAGTTGGCCGTTTTCGCCGGAAGAGAGCGTATGCGAGCGCATACCGAGCGCCTATCGAGCGATAGGTGGCGGAATGACTTGCGGCGGTTTCCTCTCCTATCGAGACTCACTCGATGGCGCAACGAAGCCTCTTCCTGGGACGAGACGACCTGGTGAACGACATCCGGGACGCGGCCCTGGGCTCGGAGCGTACCGTGATCTGGATTCACGGCGTCGGCGGCAGCGGCAAGTCGACGATCCTGGACGCGGTCGCGGCGCAGCTCCGTGCCGACGACGTGCCCCACGTCGCGCTCCCCGCGATGGACGTACCGCCGCTCGCTCCGGCGCTCCGCCACCTGTTCGGGAGCGTCCCTACAGGCGCTGTCTGGCTCGTCGACGAGGCCGAGCGTTGGACCGGGGTCGAGTCGGTGTTCATCGAGGAGCTCGGCGCGCGCGCACGCGTCGCCGTCGTCGCGAGCCGCCGCGCGCCAGGCCGGCAGTCGACGCGCTTGATCACGCAGGGCATCGCGATGCGTGTCGTGGCGCTCCCGGATCTGACGCGCGCCGATGCGCTCGAGTATCTCGCGCGGCGCGGCCTGTCCGAGGCGGCCTCGACCCCCATCGTGGCGCGTGTCGGCGGTCACGCGCTCGGGCTCGCGCTCGCTGCGGACGCGCAGCTGCAGCGGGGTTCTGCGCCGCTCGATCTCGCGGCTTCCCCCGAGATCCTCCACGAGCTCGCGGCTGCGTTCCTCGACGGCACGCCCGACGAGGCGCTACGGAAGGCGCTCGCTGTCTTCATCGTGCTGCGCGTGACGACGGAGGAGCACCTGCGCGCGCTGCTCGAGGACGGTGCGGCGCGCGCGTACGAGAGGCTCCGCGGGTTGTCCTTTGCGCGGCTCGGGCCGACGGGCCTCGTTGCGCACCCGCTCGCGCGTGACGCTCTGCGGGCGGAGCTTCGTTACCGCGATCCTGCGACGTTCCGCGCGCTGGTCGCAAAGGTCGTGCACTATTTCGGTAGCCGCATCGCGCGCTCTCGCGGACTCGCGGTGGCGGACTTTGCGCAGATCACCGACGTCGTGAGCACGCTCGAGCCGCTCGCGGATGTCGCGGTCCCTTCGGACGTCGCCGCATCGCTCGACGCGTTGGGGCCCGAGGACGTGGAGCTCGCCGTAGGGCTGGTTGCCGCGCAGGAGGGACCGACGTCGGCATCGTTGGTGAGCCTGTGGTACGGCGTGCAGCCAGAAGCGTTCGTCGCAGTGCGCGACTCGAACGGGGTGTTGATCGGCTTCGGCAACAACGTTCGACTCGACCGCGCGCCCCCTGCAATCCTCGACGGGGACGCGCTCGCATGCGCCGCGTGGAACTACGTCGAGTCTCTCGGCGGAACGAGCGAACCGGTGTTCCTCGTTCGTCACCTGACGTTGCGCGAGGGCTACGCCGCGCGCTCGCCGGAGATGAACCTCGCGATGTCGATCGCGGCACAGCCCTCATTCCAGGTACCGGATCTCGCATTCTCCTTCCTCGCGCAGAACGAGCGAATTGGCTGGAGCACCGTCCATCAGCTCTCAGGAGCGACCCGACGCGTGCCGGGGGTAGCCATCGAGGTCGACGGTAAGATGAACGAGCTCGCGTTCCACGACCGGCGGGGCGTGAGCGTCGCGCAGTGGCTCG